>DLYC01000047.1 GCA_003447895.1 Lachnospiraceae bacterium
GAATTATCATTTTGTGTCCGGAATGCTCGGATCTTAGCTGCGGGTATTTTTTTCCGCAGAAAGGGCAGGTTCCGCCGTAAGTCAAGGTAGAGAAGGTCTTCCGGCAGGATGAATTCGTACATTGCTTATTCATAACGGACCTCCTTTCAATCATCTCGTTTTGTAAACAGGCTCACCGGAATCACAGTGAATCCGGATACGGGCGGGTATCCGTTTCTGATCCAGCAGCTTCCGCCGGCTTTCGCCATACAGAAGATACCTTACGTCGATTGTTCCGCCACCAATAAGTCCGCTTGCGCCCGGTAGCTACCCGTACGCCGCGCTTCCCCCGCGGCAGTCCGCGGAATATGGAAGGGATTATTTACCCTCAGCTTTTACCTGAAGTACATTGGCCGGTTAGGCTACTTGTACGGGACCTCTGCCTTATAGCACTGCCCTGTCTCAGGCTGTGTTCAACGGCGACTGACTTGTTTCCCGGGTCAGGTTTTCCGGTGGCTGCTCCGGGGCACTACTCCCTTCGCCTTAACCGGATTCTTCCTCCACAGGAGGCGTCTATTGCGTCAGCGGCAGAATCCCTGCGTTATCGATATCAGATATCCCGCACCACACCTGTCGGATTGGCGTTTTCGCCTGCGTCCCTGTCATCACTGACAGCGGCAGGCCCGGTTTCGGAAGGTATCCCTCCCGTCCGGCCCCCGGTCCGGTATGTCCCGGATGCTTGACGGCACTTTACACCGGGATGCGGAAGCTGCTGGATCAGAAACGGATTTATTGTCCGTATCCTTCTGTAACGAGTTCCTCCGGACCACCCTGCCCGCTTTCACGATACCGAACAGAACTTCAGATCTATTCCGCCATTGAGAAGATACGGCCGGTTGATGGGCAGCGACTCCCATCCGCGCATCCTGCGGCTCTCACCGCTTTTCTCAAGAAGGATTGGTTACCTCCACCACTCACGGATCTTCCGGCGTTAAAGTTTCTTACCTTGCTGTAAGAGAAGCCGCACTAGCTGGAAGATGGTTTTCCATTCCGCTACCTGGGTCAGTCATCCGTCTTATACACCCTTTTCGGGGCTTCACTGGAAACCGGCTTGTTCAGTCTTCCCGTAAAGGGCGTTCCCTCCGTTAGCGGGACACACCTCTCTCCTGCGGGCACCACCCCGCGGCATTCCGGGTTATTCCCTCCTTTCGGGAGGGCGTCTATTGGCCGGCGACAGACACTGCGCCTTGATCTGCATTCCTCCGGCACGGCACCGCATTTTCTGCCCGTCAGCATTCCGGTCTCCGCTCACGCATGACACCACAGGGCACTGGCACCGGGTATCCCCGGCGCTTTTCCCCAATGCAGGCATTCCGACAGCTTCCCCTGCCGAAAGCTTCCGCCTCTCAGAACGGTTTTCATTCCGCTTATGCACTGAGATCCAGGATGAGCCGGAGGAACTCGTTACAATATTCACTATTCCGTTTTCAAGGTTCATGGCTTACAGGAACTTTGTTGCCTCTTTCCTGCTGCTGTTACAGGGTATCACGATTTGGTACGGCGGTCATTAAACCTGCACTTTAAACTATTTGATTTTAAAAATACAGCGATCGCTGTACACCTGCATTTCAGTGTCCTGAATCGCTCTGATAAGTGTAGAGCATGGCAGGGCGTCCGACGGACCCCTTCTCGACGCTGCGCTCTTTGATGCGTCCGGTGGCTTCATACTCCCTCTTGATCGTGCGGCGGAAGTTTCCGATATCCAGCTTCCGGTCCAGGATCGCTTCGTGAATAAGGCGAAGCTCGGACAAACTGAAAGCAGAGGGGTCTTCCAAAAAGCCAAAAGCCAGCTCCGTGTAATCCAGTTTCCCCCGCATTCTCTGCACCGCGCAGCGGATGATCTCCGAGTGGTCAAAAGCCAGATCCTGCCCGGTGATCACTTCGCCGCCCGGGCTTGTCAGGGAAAGGCTCTCCTCAGAGAGTCCGCTCACGGTGAACAGGGCAGCCTCTTCGGCGCCGGTCCCCGCATGGAACTTCAGCTTCCCGAAAGGCACTGTGGCGAGGTAAGCGATGGAGATGACCCTGGTGCGGGGATCTCTGTTCACGGCCGAAAAAGTATAGAGCTGCTCCAAATGGACATTTTCGACGCCGGCTTCCTCGCGGATCCTGCGCGCGGCGGCTTCGTCCGCGGACTCCTCCATTTGGAGGAACCCCCCCGGGATCGCCCATTTTCCCATATAGGGATGCATATTTCTCCTGATCAGAAGAAGCTTCAGCTTTTTATCTTCTATAGTAAAGATCAGTATATCGACCGTCACGGAGGGGCGCCTGAACTCCGACGGGTCATAGTTTTGCAGGTATTGCTGTTCTGACTGCATCTTGGCCTAAATCCTTAATGTGGGGCGAGAAACCGGCCTTCAGGCCGGTTTCCGGTTTTTAGTGAATTTCAGGATCAACGGATCCGCGCGGTATTTATGTGGACATCCCGGCAGGTCCTTCCGTCCGACAGATAGAGTGTGCCGAAGCGCCGCAGCAGGCGGTCCGTGTCGATGCCCGCGTGTTCGTTCAGGTGCGTGACCATCACGGAGGCGTGATACCGGTTCGCGGCGGCGCGCGTGCAGGGCGTAAAGTCTGCCGCGATCCGCTCTGTCAGAGAATCCACGTCCATCATACCATATCGGAGATTTCCCTGAAAACGGTTTTCGACGTTCGTAAGATCGGCCATGACGCCCGGAAGCTTCTGTGCCAGGCGGGCCTTCTCAATCTCGTTTTCCATAGAACCGTCCCCGTGCCTTGTCAAATAGGACCTCGTCACATATACGATCTCCACATCGGCGCCGTCAAAGACGTTCTCCACTGTCTGAAATACTCTGCCCGCCCCGGTCGTCGAAGGCGTTGTGAAGTCTTTTTCCTTCTCCGAATTCCCATCCAGCAGGAGTCCCTGCGCGTTTTCAAACAGCACAGTCTGATACTTTCTGAGATAGTCGTCCTCCCTGAACGGGCACAGATACCGCATGCTCTCGCAGTCCTCCTCGAAGTGAAGAAGGAGCTCCTCTGCGAAGAAAAAGTTCAGGAGTTCCCTTTCGTCGGGGCAGGAGCCGCTCCTCCCGTCAGGGGTGGTCAGCCCCAGCTCCCGCAGTCTTTTGACAAAATACTGATCCCGAAGCGCCTTCAGACCGGCGATCCGGTCTTCCCTGCCCATGCCGAGGAAGGTGCTGACCGGAAGGCCGAAGCCCCTCTGATACCGGAGGACCGTCTCCCAAATGCCGAAACCGCAGCTGTTGTGAATGCCCTGCTTCTTAAGATGAAGCTGGTTTACCAGCATATCCCAGGGCGTTGTGAAGCGGCAGCGGGGGTTCATATAGGACTCGGGAGCCTTGTGCACGGCACACAGCGCATCGTATTCCCGGATCAATTCCATGGGGTTTACCATAAACTGCTCAGCAAAGTAGGTGGCCGCGCCCCGAAAAGTGGCCGCGCCGAAATGTTTGAACACATGCCGTCGGCCGTCCTCAAGCTCTACGGTATGGCCGCGCTGCGGACCCCCGTTTGTCAGGACATTGATCGTTCCCTGTCTTTGTGCCTTCGCGCCGAAAAAATCGGTGGCAAGGCCCTTCCCTTCATCTCCGTAGGACGCGCCTATGATCAATTTGACATTCTGCATGGTTTCCTCCTTTCCGGCAGGCAGGGGATGGTTTACCAGCTGACCGTTTCGGGCTCCGCAGGTGCGACCATGGCTTCCGCGGCGCCCGCTGCCGCTATGGCCGTGTTAGTCGCTTCCGCTTTCTCAATACCGCATTCCCCGAGACACTCCAAAATGGTGTGGGGAAGCATGTCCAAAGTGGAGACGCGAAGGCGCCTTCCCAGAAGGCGGCCAAAGCTCCGGTCGATGGCCTTATGGTAAAACTTGTAGCAGTCCTGCGGATCGTCGATCGCGATGTGGAAGATCTCAAACTTCTCCGCTGTGCGGCGGTAGAGGTGCCGGGTATCGACGTCTCGAAGGACCAGATCGCCGGTGACCCTGCCCAGCCTGTCGCCCGGCAGGCAGGGATTGAGCGGCTCATCGCCAAGGGTGATGATCACGCCCTTTTTGTGCCTTTTCCAGCAGTCGAGCTTTGTGTGCTTAAGCCCCATGTACCAGGCGGCCGTGTAGGACTCGAATCCGTTTCCGCCGCCGCCTCTCTCGAAGTAGACCCGGTCCAGGTGCTCCGCGATCCGAATGTCGGACTCGAACTGGGAGATCTGGATCGGCGCCCTGTCGTAGGCAAGGTCCCCGATTCCCATGACCATAAACTCCACATCCGCGTATTCATTCAGGATGTTCTGCATGATCTCATTGAGGCAGGACGCTGTCTTTAAGAGCGCGCCGCCCATGGAGCCCGTGACATCCAGTGCCAGGATCACCGGCACGGTATTCGGATGCTCTTCATTGTCGCAGCACTCGCGCATGACCTTGTAGGGGTCCATCTTAGGGTCCAGTGCCATGGCCCGGTACATATCCTGCGCGCTTCGCATGCCGGATGTGTCAATATTTCCGTCTGCCCTTACCGTTCTGCCCATTTTGGCAGAATATCTGGCAAAATCTTCTCTTCTCCAATATCCTCCGCCCATCTTGTACCTCCTTAAAACATTTCTTCGTCGTCTGTG
>DLYC01000201.1 GCA_003447895.1 Lachnospiraceae bacterium
GACCGCTATGAGGCCGGCCTTCTGCTGGATGCCTGCAACAGAGCAAAGACTCTGTACTTCGAGCACAGAGAGAACTGGGATGCAATGGTAGAGCGCGATATGAACAAGGATGTCTCCTGGGAGAATTCCGCGAAGCAGTATCGTGAGCTGTATGTGCAGATGACACAGTAATATCCCAAAGACCCGCTCTGCGGGCTTTAACCAAAAGACTGTTTGCCGCCTGTTGTGATCACGGTTTTACTCGTGACCGCACGGGCGGCAGTTTTTGACAGAATCAAAATAATTACACATAAAGGGGGATCATTCGGAATGTCCATGAAACCTGTTTTACAAGCAAAAGACAGACTGGGAAGAGAAAAATGGTTTCTTGTTCTCTACACCTGCGCGGGACTTCTTGTCTATCACATGCTGATCTCCAAAGGTCTCTTCAATCATTATGACGGCTTATGGCACCCGGCGCGCTACTATGGCGGAGACTGGGAAGTGTCCATCGGGAGATGGTTCTGGCCTTTGATCGACAAACTTCGTTTCGGGCTTTCGGCGGCGCCTATGAATACGTTTCTTTCCCTGATCCTGACGGGCCTTGGACATGTTCTTTTGTTCGATCTGTTTGAGATAAAGAAGGATGCCGCAAAGCTCCTGATCTCTCTCCTTTGGATCGGGTCCACAGTTTTTAGTGTGGCGCTGTCTTATGTCTACATGTCAGTGACCTTCGCCGCCGCCTATCTCTTTGCCGTGGCGGCCGCGTATGTGCTGATCCGATGGAAAAACGTGGCAGGAATTTTGGTCTCCGCATGCTTATTTGCGCTTTCGATGGGATGCTATCAGGGATATATCGGTGTTACCTGCCTGATCCTGTGCGCGTATTTCATCGTTCTTAGCGGCAGGACAGCGAAAATGGCCGAGATCCTCAAATACTGTATCAGAGTTTTGGGAATGATCCTGTGCGGCGGGATTTTGTACCTGATCGGGACGAAGATCAGCGTCCGCCTATGGAAGATCTCGCTGGATGAGTACAGAGGCGCGGCGTCGGTCACGCCCATCGGCATCCTTCGCAACATTCCGCACGGCGTAAAGTTCTGCTATACGGAGTTCTATAAATTCTTTGCGACGTCATCAAGACACAACAACTATTTCAAGGAAAATCATTGCATAGTCCTTCTGTTTGCGGTATTGATCCTCATCATGGCAGTCTGTTTCTTTCAGGTTTTCAAAAAGAGCATACCGCACGCGCTTCTGATGATCCTGGGCGCAGCCCTTCTTCCTTTGGCGGCCAATTTTGTTCTTCTGATCGCGATCGAGTCGAGATACATCGCGATCCAGGCGAGCTCCGGTATGGCGATGATGCCCGGTGTCCTTGTGTGTATGACCCTGGCTTCCATGACCGATCCGGCTCCCAAAACCAAGAGCGGAAAGCCGGTGTTCTTCCGCGCAGAGCTTCTCGCAGTCGCTGTTTTGACAGTGGCTCTTGCCTGGGCACAGATCTGCTCCGTGACCAATGACCAGATGGCGATGCAGGAAGGAAGGACCAGTGTGACGACAATTGCCAATATGATCGCGGAAGATCTCAAGGAGGAAGGCCTGATCACGGCTGAGGAGAAGGTCTGTATCTTCGGGCTTCCGGCAATGAATAAGCTTTTCTACAAATATCAGTCCTGGGAGGAGGCGAACGGCTACGCCAAGTTTGGCGCGTGGTCGACGGCAACAGGATGTGATTTTTATTCGTGGAGAAGTACTTACCGGTACTTATGCGGCCTCAGCCTCAATTTCTGCAGCCTGGGGGACTATAATCAATTAAAGAAAACGAAAGAATTGAAAAAGATGCCCACCTATCCCGAGCAGGGAAGTATACGAAAGATCGGGGAGTTTATAGTCGTCAAGGTATCGGATAAATACTAAGAAAGTTCTTCAGAAAGAAAAAGCACCGCATCAGCGGTGCTTTTTTTCGGAAAAACTGCGGGATCACTCCCAGAAGTCCCTGCTTCCTGTCTTGGGACTTAAGGCCGCGCGAAGCTCCATCATGGCCGTGTAGTTGGGAAGAAGGAAAGTCGTACAGGTCTCCTTCTCGAGTTTCTCCACGAGCTTGTCATACTCCGTCACAAGTTCCATCCGGCTCTCGTCGGCGCCGGCTCTCTTTAAGCGGTCAAAGAGCGCCTCTTTCTTGTCGCCGCAGACGTACAGCTTCTGCAGGTAAGGGTCTGTGCAGAGCTTTTCGTAATCGGTATTTTCGATCCAGGAGATGTCATGTCCGTCCCCCGTCCGGTTGTTGAGGCACAGGACGGCGTTGAATTTGTCCTTGAAGCTGGTCACATAAGTGAACGCCTGGTTACAGCCCGCGGGGTTCTTGACGAGGATCATCTGAAGGATATTTTCACCGAGGGAGAAGGTCTCCATTCGGCCGAAGGCGGATCTCACATTTGCCAGGCCCTGAACGGCTTCCGGGACGGGAAGTCCCATCGCCTTGATGGCGCCGATGCAGGCCGCCGCGTTGTAGACGTTGTAGACTGCGGGAAGGGACACATAGACTTCCTGTGACACTCCATCTGTACTGAGCTGAAACGTGCTGCCGTTTGTGTCCATTCTGCCGATGGAAGTCACGGCGACATCCGGCTTTTCACGTCTATAACCGCATTTAGGGCAGCGGAAACCGCCCAGATGCGCATAGATGTGGTAATCATATTCATAGTCGCCGCCGCATTTGGGACATTTTCCGGCATCGAAGAGATCCACCTTGCCCTGTTCGCCGACGCTCTCCTCGAGCCCGAACCGGATCACTTTGTTGGGAACGCCAAGTCCGAGGGAAGAAGACTGCGTATCGTCAGCGTTGAGCACCAAAACAGACTCGGGGCTGCGTTTAATGCCCTTTCGGATCTCCCTGAGCGTGTTCTCAACACCGCCAAAGCGGTCAGCCTGGTCTGTAAAAAGGTTTGTGACAACGATGGCCCTGGGGCGGATGAGGGGAACGACCTGCTTGAGGGCCGCCTCATCGACTTCCAGCACCGCATAGTGATTCCTGGGTTTTCCCAGCCAGTTGGTGTCGCAGAGAAGATCTGAGGTGATGCCGTGAAGAAGGTTGGCCCCGGATTTGTCGCGGTGGCAGTCATGTCCGGCTTCGGTAAGGACATGCTCGATCATATTGCAGGTGGTGGTCTTTCCGTTGGTTCCTGTCACTACTACGATCTCCATGTCCCCGGCGGGAACAGAGAGGATATTTTTGGAGATCTTCATTGCGACAGTTCCCGGAAGAGCTGTTCCGCCGCGTCCGGTTTTCCTCAGGACTGCCCTGATGAGTTTGCAGGACGCGACAGAGAGTATGGTTTGTATCTTATTAGGTTTTTTCATTTCAATCACCGTTTTATCACTGCCTTTTCGAGGCAGGGCGAACAATTAAGTCTCGGTCCGGCGCCGCGAACCGGATCTTCCGTTTTCGGGCGCTGAATGATTATAGCAGCTATTGTGCATTTTAGCACTAGTTGAGAGAGTTTGGAACGGGATATTTTTCGGAAATGACTATATCAGCGGAGCCGTCCGCGGGTTATACTCTTATGACACCAATAAGAATATAAACAATTGATAAAGTTCATGTTAAAACATGAAAAAAGCGGTCAAAAATAGTATAATTATATGACTATGCGAAACTCCTGTGCAGAGCTCCTGACCGCAGCGCACACTGCATAACTGACTACAATTGAAATACATAGGATCTGAAAGGAGAATTGCCAATGGCATTGCTCGATCAAATTGAAGGACCTAATGACATAAAGAAGCTGCCTCAGAGCGATCTGGACGCTCTGGCAGAGGAGATAAGGCGTTTTCTGGTCCGGAATGTCAGCATGACCGGGGGACATCTTGCCAGCAATCTGGGAGTAGTGGAACTCACAATGGCCCTGCACCTGTCGCTGGATCTTCCGAATGATAAGATCGTGTGGGATGTGGGACACCAGTCCTATACACACAAGATCCTCACAGGACGCAAGGACGGTTTCATGAAGCTCCGCCAGTACGGCGGGATCAGCGGATTTCCCAAACGGGCAGAGAGCGAATGTGATGTGTACGACTCGGGGCACAGTTCTACATCGATCAGTGTGGCCCTCGGAATGGCCCGCGCCAGGGACATGCGGGACGAGAAGCGGACGATCGTAGCTGTGATCGGAGACGGCGCTTTGACAGGGGGCGTTGCCTACGAGGCCCTCAACGATGTCTCCGGGCTGTCTTCAAACCTGATCATTGTGCTCAATGACAACAATATGTCTATTTCGCCGAACGTCGGGGGACTGTCCAGTTATCTGAGCGAGATCCGGACATCGGACGGCTATATTCAACTGAGGGACAAGATCCACGATTCGCTCTATGATGCGGTTCCGGGTGTCGTCAAAGGCATCAGCCGCGCGAAGCAGTCGATTAAATCCCTGATGGTTCCGGGCATGTTCTTTGAGGAGATGGGAATCACTTACCTCGGGCCGATTGACGGACATAATATCAAACATATACAGAAATCCATTGAAGTCGCAAAGCGCGTCAACAAAGCGGTTCTGATCCACGTCTGTACCAAGAAAGGAAAAGGATACCTCCCTGCGGAGAGGAAGCCTGCGCAGTTTCACGGGACTCCGCCTTTTGTTGTCAAGACAGGACAGCCCGCGAAGGCCGCGAAAACGGAGTCTTATACAGATGTCTTTTCCACGGAAATGCTCAAGATCGCGGAGGCTGATCCGGCAATGGTCGCGATCACGGCAGCTATGGAGGACGGCGTAGGCCTGCGTTCATTCCACTTGAGCCACCCCAAGCGCTTTTTTGACGTGGGGATCGCGGAACAGCACGCGGTGTCATTCGCGGCCGGGCTTGCTTCCGGCGGGCTTAAGCCCGTCTTCGCCGTGTATTCGACGTTCCTTCAGCGCGCCTACGATGAGATCGTAGAGGATGTATGTCTCCAGAATCTGCCGGTCGTATTTGCCGTCGACCGGGCGGGCCTTGTCGGCGCCGACGGAGAGACGCACCAGGGAATCTTTGATCTCTCTTATTTCTCGTCAATGCCGGGGATGACTGTTATGGCTCCCAAGAACGGCCAGGAGCTTCGGGACATGCTCAGATTTGCAATGGATCTCGGAAGCCCTGCGGCGATCCGCTACCCCCGCGGCGCAGCCTACAAAGGCCTCAGTGAGTTCCGGGCGCCGATCGAGGCGGGAAAGTCGGAAATTCTGTTTGAGGAAGGCGGAGTCCTTCTGCTGGCGGTTGGAAGCATGGTCAGGACAGCCATAAAGGTCAGAGAGACCCTGAAAGAGCGGGGACTTGAGTGCTCGGTCGCCAATGCCAGATTCGTCCGGCCATTGGATACGGAATTTCTGCGGGAAGCGGCCGGGAAGTATTCCCTTGTCGTTACGATGGAAGAGAACGTACACAGCGGCGGTTTCGGAGAGCATGTTGCCGCCTGGTACGCGGAACAGGCGTTGAATGTTCCCCTCCTTCAGATCGCCATTCCGGATACTTTTGTCACACATGGGTCTCCTCAGGAACTGAGCCGCCTGACAGGCATTGACGCGGAGTCGGTCGTCTCGAAGATCCTGAAAAAGACCGGGGAATAAAGAACTGTATAGTTAATGTACAAAAAGAGAGAGAGCTGCATCTGCTGATTTTTCAGCGATGCAGCTCCCTCCTGTTTATGGTGTAATTGCCGGATCACGCGGAATAATCATGCCTTCCAGTCCGCGAGAAGATCCTGGACTTCTTTTTCGGTCTCGAAGACTTCATCGATGGAAGGGTTATCAATAAACCGGCAGCTTTCCATACAGTACCGGATCATCTGTGTGATCTCGGGATAGCGGATCCTGCCGCGAAGGAATGCCTGGACAGCGAGTTCGTCGGCGGCATTGAAGACCGTCGGAAGATTTCCGCCCTTTCCTATCGCAGTATAGGCAAGCTTCAGCGCCGGGAATGTTTCCATGTCAGGCTCCTCAAAGGTCATCTGCCCCAGCTTGTAGAAGTCCATCTTCTCACCGCCCATCGGCCTGCGCTCCGGATAATACAGAGCGTACTGGATCGGCAGGCGCATGTCCGGAACACCAAGTTCCGCGATGATGGCGCCGTCTTCATATTCCACCATGGAGTGAATGACGCTCTGCGGATGAACGAGCACACGGATCTGTGAGGGGTCTACATCGAAAAGCCATTTGGCCTCGATCACCTCAAGTCCCTTGTTTACGAGGGTGGAAGAGTCAATGGTGATCTTTTGTCCCATTGCCCATGTGGGGTGGCGCAGGGCGTCCTGAGGTCCCACATTCTCCAGGTCCTTCGCTTTTTTGCCCCGGAAAGGCCCGCCGGATGCTGTGAGCCAGATCCTGGCGATCTTATTGCCGGTCTCACCGTTCAGGGACTGGAAGATCGCGCTGTGTTCGCTGTCCACCGGGAGGATCGGAACCCCTTTTCGGGCAGCCAGCGGCATGATGATATGGCCGGCCGTGACCAGCGTCTCTTTATTTGCCAGCGCGATCTTCTTTCCGGACTCGATCGCGGCAACTGTGGGGCGCACGCCGACCATGCCCATGATAGCTGTGACAAAATATTCATAGCCCTCCATGGAGGCCACTTCCAGAATGCCGTCCATTCCCGAAAGGACCTTGACATCCAGGTCCTTAACGCGGATCTTCAGGTCTCTGGCGGCGTCTTCGTCATACATCACGGCCGTCTTCGGCCTGAACTCGCGGATCTGCGATTCTATCAGATCCACGCTCTTTCTGGCACACAGAGCTGTGACTTCGATATCCTTCTGTTCTCTTGCTACGTCAAGGGTCTGCTTTCCGATGGAGCCGGTAGAACCCAGTATCGCTATTTTTTTCATATTGCCACCTCCTGAGAAGCCTGATTTTATTTTCGCTGTTACTTAGAATAATAGCACACATACGGAGGCTGGGGTTAAAGAATTCCGCCGGAGTATGCGGCACTTTCTCAGCGGCTGCCGGACCGTGACAGGCGGGTCTTGATTAGAAAATCGTCCGAACGTAAAGAAGGTGCCAGGCACCATTAAATTTCTATAAACTTCAGTTTATAAAAATTTAATGGTGCCTGGCACCTTCT
>DLYC01000259.1:0-2394 GCA_003447895.1 Lachnospiraceae bacterium
GCGCCTGGATCGTGACGTCCAGCGCTGAAACCGGCTCGTCCGCGATAATGAAGCGAGGGCGCCTGATGAGGGCCGCCGCGATACTCACGCGCTGCCTCTGGCCCCCGGAAAGCTCGGAAGGTTTTGCCTCAAGGCACTCCTCGGGAAGCTCCACTCTTGCGAGCATATCCCTTACGCGGCGCTTTCTCTCCGCCGCGTCATATTTGCCAAAAACCCGAAGCGGCTCTTCCAGAGACCACTCCACTGTGTACGCGGGATTCAGGGAGCTGTAAGGATCCTGAAAGACGATCTGAGGACGCTTCGTGTAGTGGATGATCTCTCCCTCCTCAGGTTTGACCATCCCGAGGATCATTCTGGCCAGCGTCGATTTGCCGGTTCCGCTCTCCCCCACAAGTCCCATGATCTCGCCGTGGCGGACATTGAAGTCCACATCGTAGAGGACCTGCTGGTACTTGCCCTTTCCGAAAATCCCCGGCGTGCGATAGCCGCCGTTCACATGCTTGACTTCCAGGACCAGCTGTTTGTCTGCCTCAGTCATGGACTGCGGATTTGGCTCGGCGCCTATTCCCGTCACGGAAGCGATTGTATTCCTGATGGTGTCAGTCATGGCGCTCACCTCCTGTCTTTTCTGTTCCTGCAGTCTCCGCAGCGGTCCCTGCCTTTTGGGCCCCGTCTTCGCCATTCATTCTCTCCTCCGCGTTCTTCCTTGCGATCACCTTCACCCTCGCCGGAATGCACTCGATCAGATGCTGCGTGTAAGGATGCTGAGGGCGGAAGAAGACATCTTCTGTGAGTCCGTCTTCCACGATCACGCCTCTTTGCATGACGATCACGCGCTTGCACAGCTTTCTCACAACATTGAGGTTGTGGGAGATAAAGAGCATGGAGATGCCGTGTTCGGCATTCAGCTTCTGAAGGAGCTTTAAGATCTGCGCCTGGATCGTCACGTCCAGCGCTGTTGTGGGCTCGTCCAGGAGCAGAAGACTCGGGCGCGCCACGATGGCTGCCGCGATCATAGACCTCTGCAGCATGCCGCCCGACAGTTCGTGAGGATATTTGCCATAGACTGCCTCGGGATCGGGGAGTTCCACATCAGTAAGTGCCTCGATGGCCCTCTTTTTCTTCTCTTCAGGGCTCAGGTCGGTGTGAATGTCCAGCACCTCTTCCACCTGCCTGCCCACCTTCATCAGAGGGTCCATAGCACTCATGGGTTCCTGAAAGACGACGCCGATCTTATTTCCCTGGACTTTTCTAAGGAGCGCTCTCTTTGCGTGCAGCATATCGTCGCCGTCCACAAGGACATCGCCTCTGTAGTCACACTTCCTGCGGGGGAGAAGTCCCGCTATGCTCATCGCCGTGACCGATTTGCCGGAGCCGGACTCGCCGACGAGCCCAAGGATCTCTCCGTCCTTCAAAGTGAAGCTCACGCCTGCCACGGCTTCTCTGTCTCTGTTATGAAATTTTACATGGAGATCTCTGACTTCCAGCATCAGTTCACCTCCTTATTCATGCGCTGCATTCCCTCGCCGATCAGGCCGATGCCGAACACCAGGAGCGCGATCACGCTGCCTACACTGAGGGCATACCAGGGTGCGGACTTAAACATGCCCTGTGCCTCCGAGAGCATATAGCCCATGGAGACATCCGGCGGTGTCACGCCGATCCCGAGAAAGCTCATGCTGGCCTCCGCGAGCACGGCATTGTTGAAGCCGATCGTGAGCGCCGGAAGGAGCACATGCATTGTGTTGGGGAGCATGTGGATCAGAAGGATCCGAAGGCTCCCCGCACCCATCAGGCGGGCACTGGTGATATAGTTCACGTCGCGCTGCGCGGCAAACGCCGTTCTGGTCACGCGCGCGTAGCTGGGAATAAAGACAATGCCCAGCGCGATAATGACGTTGTATTTGCCCGGTCCCAGGATACTGATGATGACCAGGGCCAGCAGAATACTCGGAAACGCGGTCAGCGCATCGTTAAAGCGCATGAGCACCTCGTCCACCATTCCGCCAAAATATCCCGTAACCGCACCGATGATCGTCCCGACGCCGCCTCCGATCACGATCGTGAGCGCCGCAATGACCAGCGTGGTCCCCGACCCCTGCATGACGCGGCTGAAGATATCCCTTCCGAACTTGTCCGTCCCGAACAGGTGCGCGAGAGAGGGCCCCTGGAGCTTGGCCGAGCTCATCTTGGTCGGATTATAGGGCGTATAAAATCTTCCCACGATGATCCATATGATGATCACCGAGGTGATAATAATGCCTGCCAGAAGATAGCCGTTCATTTTCTTTTTCATGCGCGGCCTCCCAGTCTGAGACGGGGGTCGATCTTTTGGTTAATAAGATCCGCCACCGTTCCCGATAAAATGACCCAGAACGCCAGAATGACGACCAG
>DLYC01000259.1:2513-5310 GCA_003447895.1 Lachnospiraceae bacterium
CCAAAAACCTGCTCCACGACAATGCTGCCGCCCACGATCTCCGCCATCGTCTGTCCCAGGAATGTGATCGTGGGAACCAGCGAGTTCTTGAGAACGTGCTTTTTCAGGACTTCCGACCTGTCATTTCCCCTGGAGATCGCCGTCCGGACATAGTCCTTCTCCATCTCCTCGATGATCGTACTCTTGAGCATTCGAACGGCCATCGCGATCCTGGGAATCGCAATACACACGGCGGCAAAAAACAGATACCGCACGGCTCCCCCAAAGTTCTTCTCTATTTTCGGAAAGTCACCGGGCGTGAACCACTTGAGCACGATCCCGAACAGATAAGAGACCAGAATACTGAGAAAGAATGCCGGCACTGCCATGCAGAGCTGGTCGATCGTTGTCCTTAGCCAGTCCAGCCGTCCCCCTGACTTCTGCGCCGCGCGAAGCCCCAGAGGGAGCGAGCAGACCACGATGATCAGGAAGCTGATGAGGACCATCATGAGCGTGACCTTGAGTTTGGGCGCGATCAGCCCCGCCACCGGCTGTCTGTAGCTGTAGGAAATGCCCAGATTCCCCGAGAAAAATCCCACCAGCCAGTTAAAATATTGAACGATAAACGGTTTGTCCAGCCCGAGCTGATGCCTCATGAGCTCCAGTCTCTCGGGGGTGGCATTGGTGCCGAGAATTGCCTGCGCGGGATCTCCCGAGATCATATGGAACGCGGCAAATGCCAGAAAGGAAACCATGATCATGGTGATGATTAGCGCCAGAATGCGGCGCACTGCGTATTTCAATGCTGCAGCTCCCTTCTATTTTTTGACTCCTAAGCGCTGCCGGAAAACGGATCGCCTCCCTTTAACGCACAATGCGCAGCAATAAGAAGGTCCTATTGCTGCGCACATTTCACTTGCGGTTCGTTACGCTGCACTGACATGAAAATGTCGTGTTGCCGCGCACCTTTTCACTGAGATTTCTCTGCGCTGCCGGATATTACTCCCACTTCAGGGTGGAGACATCCAGCACATAGAGGGGATAGAAGGTGAGGCCGGAAAGGCCCTTGCGCACTGCGATGAGGTCTGCCATATCCTGGATATAGACGCTTGCGGCGTGCTCGGTCAGGTTCTTCTCCATCTCTTTGTAGATCTTCACCTGCTCCGCGTCGTCGTAGCACTTGACAGCCTGCTCAAACAGAGCATCGTAATCAGCGTTATTGTAGTTGATGAAGTTGTTGTCCGCATCGGACTTGAATCTCTCAAGAAGGCTTCTTGCGGTAAGCGGATCTGCGGTCAGTCCGATCACAGTTGCCTCGAAGTTTCTGCCTGTGTAAGTATCTTCCAGCCATGTATTCCACTCAACGGGCTTTAATGTCGCGTTGATGCCGACTTCCTTGAGCTGCTCAGCAATAACTTCCGCGGTGTCGCAGTGAGGCTGATAGTTGGAAGGAACCGTGATGGTCATGTCAAATCCGTTGGGATATCCCGCCTCTGTGAGGAGCTCCTTGGCCTTTGCCACGCCGTCCTCGGTCTCATAGTAGTTTGTGAGGCTCTCGTCAAAATATTTCGTAAATGCAGGGAATACATTGGATCCGATCGGGAATCCGAAGCCGTCAAAAGCCATATCCAGAATGCCCTGTCTGTCAACTGCATAGCACAGCGCCTGGCGCACCAGCTCGTTGTCAAAAGGAGCCTTGGCATTGTTGAGGTAAAGCGCCTGAACAAGGTTCATGGTTCCCTGCTCGATGTTGAAGTTGTCCTTGGACAGCTCCGCGGTCTGCGTGCTGGTCAGGTGGGAAACCAGATCCAGAGCACCGCTCTCAAGACCCATGATCAGGCCTTCCGCGCTCTCATTGATCTTGTAAGTGACCTTATCGATATTGCCGGGTGTTCCCCAATACTCCTCAAATCTCTCCAGCTCCACAGATTCCTGTGCAGTGCGGGATACAAACTTATAAGGGCCTGTGCCGATGGGCGCGGTGTCCTGTTTGTCATAATCAGCGGGAATGATGGCCAGCGTCAGAAGGCTCATCAGCTCTGTGTTGGGCTCGGAAAGAGTCATCACAAGCTTGTTGTCGCCGTCCTTCTCAAGGCTCGCAATGCAGGCCAGACCGGTAGAAGTCTGGGGATTGACATTGGGATCATCCTTGCAGCGCTGGATGGAATAGATGACGTCATCAAGTGTCACAGCGTTTCCGTTGTGGAACTTCACGCCGTCGCGAAGGGTAAAAGTATAGACGAGACCGTCGTCAGACACTGCAACCTCCGATGCCACCGCGGGAATGGTATCGCCGTTTGCGTCATACTTGACAAGTCCCTCAAAGACATTAAACATTACTTCCTTAGTGCCTGCCGCCACTGTGTAGTGGGGATCCAGGCTCTGGTCCAGATCCTGAGCAATACCGATGACGATCTCATTGGCCTTTGCTCTCTCTGTCTGCTCTGCAGCGCCTGCGCCTGCGTCAGCGGCACCTGCATCACCTGCGGCGCCTCCTTCAGCGCCTGCTGCGCCTCCCTCTGAGGCATCACCCGCCTCAGCACCAGCCTCCGTGCCTGCCGCGGGAGCGCTGCTGCCCTGTGAATTTCCTCCGCCACAGCCGGTGAGAAGTGCTCCCACTACGCTTACAGCGAGGATTCCTGCCAGTATTCTTTTTTTCATAAACTCTCCTTTCATCACTGCTCCCCATACCGGGAGTCAATGTGGGGCTTTCGCCCTTTTGTCTGACTTGAACATTGTATTTCATGCCAACTCTTTTTACAAGTAAAGTATTTGTTTATGAGCAAAATTTCTGTGAAATCTTTGCGTCCTGCTGCGG
>DLYC01000012.1 GCA_003447895.1 Lachnospiraceae bacterium
TGGTTCTGTTCCGCCTGCTTTTCTTTCAGCGTCCTGGGGACACTTTTGAGCACGCCTGCCATGAGCGTCTGTCCTTCGAAGGCCTCATCTTCGAGGACGATACCCGGATTCTCTTTGAAGACCTGCTGTGCATAGTGGACGCGGTCCATAAAGAACGTGATCTCTTCATCAGAGATGCCCAGGTCACTGCAGGCGATCTTTATATCAACGTCCGTGAGTGCCTTGATCCTGTCGGCTGTGCTTTTCCGGACCGGCATCAGACCGGGCTGGACAGTGTAATTGCCTGTATCTAAGGGACCTGACTTGCCTAAGGAACGGTCGTTGTCGATTCCTTTGATGCCGATCAGCTTCGGTTCTCCGTCGACCACTTGCATATCGAAAATGACGTTGCCCTCATGGCGGTCGTCGTTGCCGCACAGATAATCCAGGATCGTGAGGTCTGAGATCTGCCGCAGGATCTCCGGGTCATTCATGATCTGCTCCGGATGTTCGGCGAGCGTGAAGAGCATATCATCCTTTTTCAGGTGATTGATGTCGGAGCCATCCGCACTTTCCTGGAAGACGCCGGCCCGCTCCTTGCCGTCCTTGTCGATGATCCTTGATTTCCTGGCCCTCGCGATGACGTGCCCCACGCCGAGGAGGTCTGCGACCCTGCTCATAGCCACGTTTCGCGCAGGAATATCACCGCCGCGGTCCATGCTGACCGTATTGGCTGTCTTGATATCCTCATAGCGGTCTCTGGTATCGAGGATGAGGGTGAGAAAAGCTTTTCTGCCGGCCTCATCGACAGAAACCTGATCGAGGATCTGCCGGGCTTTGGCCTCCTTATCCTCCATGCCGTTCAGGGATTGATTAAAGAACCCGGTCATCGCTTCCCGGAAAGCAGCCTCATCATTCGCGAGATCGGCGTATGAGAGGCCATTCTGCTTCATGTACTCTTCTACGCCTTCTACGGAAGGCGTTACGGTCTCGAGACGCGCTTTGTTGGCGAATCCTTCACTTGTCGTGAACAGCTGGATATAGTCATTGATTCCGGGGACCTGATGGTTCATTTGCAGGGACAGGAGCATCTGACCGGCGGATTCTATCTTCAGGTCTTCCGTGAAAAAGCCCCGCTGCGTACCGGTGTCAGTCGTCACCTCCAGCGGGACGCGGATGCTCGATGCGGCGCCGACCGTGACGTAGTCCTCCTCCTTTACGTCGACGCTGATCTCGTCTGCGCGGCTGAGGAAAAGGATGGATCCCAGCGTCCTCTTCTCCTTCTCGCTGACCGAATTCAGGAGAGCGAGATCCTTCTCCATGATGCTGAGGAGTTCTCTGGTGCAGCTGATCCTGGCGCGGCCGAGGCCGCTCCACTTCCAGGAAAACTTGTTCGACAGGTATTCGCTGCAGGCATGGATCGTATCATTGTACATCTGCCGGAGGCCGCTCAGTTCTTCAGCGGTCAGGATCTTCTCTTCTCCGTCCTTCTTCTGGGACAGCTGCCCAAGCCGCTCGGACAGATCAATGAGCTTGCCCAGCATGCGGCGATATTCCTGAGAGTCGTTATGTCCTCTGCTGTCGGCATTCACAAGATTGTCAAGCGCCGCATCGAACGTCGCCTGGCCAAATTCGCTGGTGTAGATTTCGGTGTGGTCTCTTTTTGTTGGCATGTTGGAAGTCCTTTTTACTTTGGGTTATAAACACGTGAGCTTAAGGGACGGTTCACCCTCTCCCGCAAAGGAGCTCAGCCGGAAGGAAATCTCCTCCAGTTTTCAATGATCCCCAAGCCGGATCTCCGGATTCTCAATCGCTTTTTGTTTCGCATTGCGGATGGTCTGCCTGAGGCCGGGCTTCTTTTCCTTCAATGCGTTGTTATTCTGCGCGCTGACGCCGCTGAAGTCGAGCTCCCTGACCTTGACGCGGGATTCGTCGAGCCTCACGGGATACATCCGGTAGATCGAGAGCGCTCCTTCTCTCCGGGTGACTCCCATGGGAGACGACGGCGATGGATGCTCGATGAGATACTTCGACGACGCGAGGCGCATCTGCCGGTAGAGCCGGTCCATTTTCTCCGCGGTTTCCGCCGGAATGGGAGCTCCCTGCTGCGGCGGGTTCTCCTGTACCTCACGGACAGCCTGGATTACGTTCCGGATGGATTCCTCCATCCACTTATATGCACTTCCGTTGGAGTGTCCCCAGGACTTGGTCTCCTTGAAAGTGTCCAGCAGGTGCTGCAGCTGATCCGCGTGTGCCGCCAAAGTATCCGGATACATGCTTCCGTTATCCGCCTTCCGGAACTTTGCTTCGGAGACGAGCCTTGCCTTGTTATACTGCAGATCTTTTTCCTCCGGTTCCGGACTGGTTTTTCTGATGATGCCAGAGATGTTTCCGACGATTTCAAAGGTGTTTTCTTTAAGAGCTTTCTTGCCTTTGTATTTCGCCTTTTCTCTCAGGTCCTTCAGATTACGCTGGGCAAATTGTTCGTCCGACAGGAGTTCGATTTCACCTTTTTTGACGGCATTCACGATATCCTCCTGTCTCTTCATGAAAGCGCTGATCTCGTCTTCGCTGATACTCAGGTCGGCAAGGAGGAGCTTCGCTTTTTCCTTCGTTATTTCACAAAGAGCATCATAGGTGCTCTGGCGGATCACTTTCATCATGTCGGGCGGCGTGACGAAGCCGAATCCCCGGATGTCATCCTTCGTGATCTTCCCGAACGATCTGTCGTTGTCAATGCCTGTGATTCCGAGAACACGGACATTTCCGTTCTCGTCCTCTGCAACCTTGTAGATCACGTTGCCCTCGTGCCGGTCGTTGTTGCCGCAGAGGTAGTCGAGAACCTGCAGGTCGGCGATCTGCCGCTTGACCTCAGGGTCGTTCATCAGTTCCGGATGATCGCCGACTTTAAAGAGCGGATCGTCCGCTTTCATGTGGCGAATGTCCGACCCTTCCGCCGTCTCCTGGAAGACGCCGTTCCGGACATGGCCGTCCTTGTCTGTGATGCTGATCTTCTTTGCCTTCGCGATGATGTGCCCGAGCCCCATAGCGTCTGCCACTCTTGACATCGCGACGTTCCGGTTCGGAACGCTGCTTCCGACAGCAAGCTTGCCGGTGACGGTCATGCCATAGTTGCTCACCAGCCCGTCCATGGCTTCGAGGTAGGCGAAAAGCTTTTCCTTCTTCTCCGGATGATCAAGAAAAGGCAGCATCTCCTTATCAGCCCTGCTGCGGCCAAACAGGCTGCTGAAAAGCGGCATCATCTGCGCTATGAATTCTTCTTCATCATATTTGATGTCTTCAAAGGTAAGGTTTGAATCCTTCATGCTTTTGTGCAGATTCTTAAAGATACTATTCATGATATTCAAATGTCCCGCGTCAGGATTGCCGTCCTTGTCGTAGAGAAGGCCAAGGAATTTTTTCAGCTCGGGGTTTTCCTTCTTCGGAAATTCCTGCTGTAATTTCGAGAACAGCGTCTCCAGGTCTTCCGCGCGTGATTCCTCTGTGAAAAAGCCTTTCTCCACCCCCGCATCTGTCGTGATCTCAAGGGGGAGCCGGACGCTTGAGTTTTCGCCGACCGTGACGAGATCCTTGTCCGCGACGTCCAGGACGGCTTCGTCCATACGGCCGAAGGCGATCACTGAGCTCAGGGTCCTCTCGTCTTCCTGGTGGACCGGATTCAGCGCCGCGAGATCCCGTTCCAGAAGGCTGCGGATCGTGCGGACGCACTGCAGCCGGCCTTTTCCGTAGCCGGATTTCCGGTCGAAGAACTTGAACTTCGTGTAAGCGTTGCAGGAATTGATCGCCGCGGCGTACTTCTGCTTCAGCTGGTTCAATCCGGCTTCATCGAGGACCGGTTCCTTCCCTTCCACCGGCTCCGAGAGGCTCTTCATCGTGGTCAGCAGTTCGCGGAGAGCCGTCTCCATGGTGTTGAACTTCGCGGAATTGACATGGTCTCCCGCGTCGACGCTCAGGAGGTCTTCGATCGCGACGTCGAGGGTCTGTTCTCCGGATTTGATGAGGTCTTTATCTGCCATGATATTCTACCTTTACTGCAATCATTCGTGAGGGTGATTGCAGTATTCCTTTCTCTTTCGTATTAATTAACACATGCATATCTATATATGCATTCGTGCGCGGAATCCCTTGCGCAGGATTCTGTTTCTCTCCTTTATACGGGTGGCCGTATCTTTATACTACTTTATGCTTTGTATACTTCTTTATACTACTTTATACTTTGTATACTACTTTATACTACTTTATACTGCATTTACCCACTGTCACAGATGAATATCCCCAATATACGCACACATCAGAATCCGCCGGCTTTCGTGCAGACTCTGATGTGTGTGGTCATTGTTAGATTCGGTCCGTTTTCAGCGGATCATATGTACCAGTTGCCTTCGGTGGGTTCTTCGTCCTCACGGGGTTCGATTTCGTTCGGAGTGTTTTTAGGTGCTGCGCCGGTACCGCGATGGATGCTGAGCTCGCGGCTCTTGTTGCTGACGACGGTGTCCTCGCCGATCGAGCGGGTGATGAAGACGTTAGCACCTATGACGGAGCCTTTTCCAATTACTGTTTCGCCGCCCAGGATCGTGGCGCCGGCGTAGATCGTGACGTTGTCGCGGATCGTGGGATGGCGCTTTGAGCCGTGCAGTGCGCGGCCGCCGGAGGTCGAGAGCGCGCCGATCGTGACGCCCTGGTAGATCTTGACGTGGTGCCCGATCTCGGAAGTTTCTCCGATGACGATGCCGGTGCCGTGGTCGATCATGAAGTACTCTCCGATCGTCGCGCCGGGATGGATGTCGATGCCGGTCATGGAATGCGCGTGCTCTGTCATGATGCGCGGGATCATCGGAATCTTCAGAAGATACAGCTCGTGCGCGATGCGGTTGATGCAGGTAGCGAGCAGCCCGGGATAACAAAGCACGATCTCCGCCTTGTTGACTGCCGCGGGGTCGCCGTCCAGAATTGCTTCCATGTCGGTGTCGACCAGAGCACGGATCGCCGGGATCTTTCTGGCGAACTCAAGTGCGATCCTCTCCGACCGCTCGCGGAGGCGGGCGTCGTCGCGGATGAGGATCTCTTCGGGCGTGCCGCCAGAGATTTCGATAATGCCGGCGTCCAGAAGCTCCTGCTTGTAGGCGTCCGCATACGGAAGCACTTTGGCGATCTGCTTGCCGAGGTTGTAGATCACGTCCTCGATCAGGATCGACAGCCGCGCCCTGTAGCTATAGCTCTTGTAAGCATCTTCCCTGTAATAGCCCGGGAAGAACACCGTTACAAGCTTATTCACGATGTCGATCACAGCATCGTGATCCGGCTGTGCGAATGCCTCCATCTTGTCGATGTCCCGGCCAGTCTCGTAGTCGGCCAGGATCTCGGCTGTTACTATTTTGACTTCGTTTTGAAGGTCGTAGTTCATTTGTTGCGCATCCTCTCTTTTATTTGTGCGGGCTTCGCGGGGAAGCCGCGCTTGGGTCAGCCTTCTTTGTCCTTTTTCTGTCTGCGGGAGAGCTCTTCGCGGATCTCTTCGAGGGTGACGCCGCGTTCTGCCATAACGACGAGAAGGTGGTACAGGTAGT
>DLYC01000039.1 GCA_003447895.1 Lachnospiraceae bacterium
TCACACTCTCGGGGGTGTCACAGCCGACCCAAACGGCAGTCGTGTAATAGTGCGTAAAGCCGCAGAACCATCCGTCCTTGGCTTCATCGGTCGTTCCGGTCTTTCCTGCTGACGGCATTCCGTTGTTAAGTCTGAGCCCGCGGCCGGTTCCCCAGCCCTCTTCCATGACTCCCTGAAGAACACTCACCATCTCTCTGGCCGCGTTCTGGTCATAGACCTTCGTGCTTCTTGCGTCATAGGTATAGATCACTTTTCCGGTGTAATCGACGATTTCCTTAATGCAGGACGGATTTCGGAATTTGCCGTCGTTCTGCAGTGTGCAGTATCCCGAGGCCATCTCGACCGGCTCTACGCCGTATGTAAATCCGCCCAGCGATGTGGCGAGCGTATTGTCCGCGTCGACGATCCTGGAATAGTGCATGGCCTTCAGCTTGGAGAGGCCGTACTTGGGTGTGATGTCCTCATAAATCTGCCAGGCCACCGTGTTGATCGATCTCTGGACAGCTTCACTAAGTTCAATGCTGCCCATATGCGACCGGTCGAAGTTTTCCGGGCCGTCCTCGATCTCCTCGTCCTCTACGATGGTTCCGGGATAATATCCCCTCTCGAAGCAGGGCGCGTACACGACCAGCGGCTTGATCGAGCTTCCGGGCTGCCTGTGGCTCTGGAATGCGCGGTTCAGCGTAAGGCCCGCGTCAATATCCTGAGACCTTCCGCCGACCATGGCAACAACCTGTCCGGTGCTGTTGTCAATACAAACAGCCGCTCCCTGCATCTTGTACTTTCCGTCGTCCGCCGTATCGGTAAACTCCTCGAGTTCATCGTCCACACAGGTCTGCAGCTCCTCCTGCATGTCCATATCAAAGGTTGTATAGATCTTGTAACCGCCTTTGTAGAGCTTGGCGAGGCAGGAGTCGTAGAGTTCGTTGTATATTTTCTCATACGCCGCGCGCTCTTCGTCACTGGCAAAGTCATAGCGGAATGTGAAGTCGGGGTCCTCGATCTGCATGAGGACTTCCGTCGCGCACTTATAAGTATAAGAGAGAACATAAGTATTCTCATTGAGGGCCGATCGGGTATTTCCGGAGAGATCCAGCACGATCTCTTCCTTGACCGCCTTGTCGCAGTCCGACTGCGAGATCACACCGTCCTCGAGCATGTTCTTTAAAATGAGATCCCTTCTCTCGACCGTGTGCTCGGGATAGACCAGGGGATCATAGTAGGTGGGACTGTTGGGAATCGCGCACAGATACGCCACCTGGGAGAGACTCAGCTGATCCGGCGTCTTGTTAAAGTATCCCTCGCAGGCCGACGCCACGCCGTAATAACCGTTCATGAAGTACACATTATTTAAGTAGAACTCCATGATCTGGTCCTTGGAGAACTTCTTCTCCAGATCCCATGCGATGAAGATCTCTTCCACTTTGCGCTCCCATGTGCGCCCGTTGTTCAAAAAGATCCCTCTCGCGAGCTGCATCGTGATCGTACTTCCGCCCTGCGTGATCTCCCGATGCGTGATCGCCGAGATCGCGGCCCTCATGATCGCCTTGTAGTCCACGCCATGATGCTTTTTAAAATTCTTGTCCTCGATACTGATCATCGCCTGTTTGAACAGTTCGGGGATCTGATCGCTCTCAAGGTAATTGGAGTCCTTTTCGGGCAGCGTCTCCGTGATCAGATTCTGGTCAGCGTCATAGATCTCACCCGTCTGTGACGGGACAAAAGTCTCTTTCGTGCATTCACTGACCAGGCTGTCCGCTTCGTCCTTCATGGCCTTTACCCTGCCGTAATATCCGCCAAAGTAAAAGACCCCCAGTACTGCAAGGATTCCCACAAGAAACAGGATCAGCAATGCTTTCAAAAAGACAAGAAAAGGATTTCTTCTCTTTTTGGGACTTCTTGCTCTTTTCCTCTTACTGCTCTTACGCACCTGCTCCGCCATCACTTCCTCCGATATATTTCATTATTCAGATCCATTGGAGTAATACTATCATTATTGCCAGAATATGCCAATATCATGGTCAATGAAGAAACGGCAAAACGCGATTATTTCTTGTTTTCACCGTCGTTTTTGTCCTCTTTGGCAGGAATTCTTCCGTAAAGCTTCGCGAGCTTGTAGATACTGCCGCTCAGTTCGCGGGAGAGGAAATGGGGCTGCAGCCTCCACTTCCAGTTTTCGCCGAGTGTGCCGGGGTGGTTGATCCTCGCTTCCTTCCCTTTTACAAGGTAATCCTGAAGGGGGATGATGCACAGGTCCGCCACGGATCTGTATGCTTCCCGGATCATATCCCAGACAAATGTGCCGTAGTCCGTATTCTCCGAATGGATATATCTTCTGGCGAGGTCCCTGTCGTGGTCGCTGATCTCCTCGATCCAGGCGCGTGTGGTCGTATTGTCATGTGTCCCTGTATAGACGACACAGTTCTGAATGTGATTATAAGGAAGATAATAGCTGTACTCGGTCCAGTCAAAGGCATACTGGAGGACCTTCATTCCGGGATAGCCCGCGTCTTTGAGAAGCTTCTCTGTCACAGGCGTCAGTGTTCCCAGGTCTTCCGCGATGATCGGCACATCGCCCAGGTGCTCCTTCAGCTTTTTGAAGAAGTCCATGCCGGGGCCCTTCATGATCTTTCCGTTTTCAGCTGTCTCCTCGCCGTAGGGAACGGCGTAGTACTCGGCAAAGCCGTTGAAGTGGTCTATGCGAAGGACGTCATAGAACTCCATATTTCTCGCGATCCTGTTGATCCACCACTTATAATCGGACTTCTTGAGCGCCTTCCAGTCATAGAGGGGATTGCCCCAGAGCTGTCCGGTCTTCGAAAAAGCATCCGGCGCGCAGCCCGCGACATCGATCGGATTGCCCTCCTTGTCAAACCGGAAGATCTCCTTGTGGGCCCAGGCCGCCGCGCTGTCCATCGCCACATAGAAGGGGATATCGCCGATGATGCGGATTCCCTTTTCGGCCGCGTATTTGTGAAGCTTGTCCCAATGTCTCTCGAATTCGTACTGCTGGAAGAAATAAAAGCCCATCTCGTCAGCGAGTTCTCTCTCTGCCGCGCGAATGGCCTCCGGCTCTCTCATCTTCAGGCCTTCCTCCCAGGTCTGCCAGCTCTTTCCCTGTTCCCTCTGCTTGATCGACATAAACAGCGCATAATCCCGAAGCCAGTACTCCTCCTTTTTGAGGAAAGCCTTGTACTCCTTCGCCTGCTCCGATGCGCCGTTTCGGATCTTTCCTTCAATGCTGTCCTTGAATCTCTCATACGCCTTTCTGAGAAGCGGATAGCGGTTCTCATACAGAGCGCCGTAGTCAACGGACTCCCGATCCGACCCAAACCACACGGATTCACACTCCTGCCAGGTGAGAAGTCCGTCTCCGATCAGCTGTTCAAGATCTATAAAATAGGGATTTCCCGCGAAGGAGGAAACAGACTGGTAAGGGCTGTCTCCGAATCCCGTCTGGCAAAAAGGAAGCACCTGCCACATACTCTGGCCGGACTCCTTCAGAAAATCGATAAACGCATAGGCCTCCCGATCGAAACATCCGATTCCGAAGCGTGAAGGAAGTGAGAATACAGGCATGAGAATACCGCACTGTCTTTTCATAATTAGAATTCCTTTCCCAAATAGTATTGTGAAAACACCATAAAAAAGACTGTGAAATGTGGTTCACAGTCTTGTGGTTTCACACTAGAAGTATACTTGCTGGGTCACGATTCGTCAACCGGACGCCGCCTCCGGTCATTCAAAGTTTTCCGCCATCATCCGGCTGTGATCAAGGATAAAGGGGATATAGTACTCAAGCTGATACTTCCACCAGTTCCAGTCATGACTTACGTCGTCTCCCCAGTAATCCGTGACCGCATTGATCCTCTTTTTGTGAAGAGTCTTCTCCAGATTCTTCAGGGTCCTGAAGCACTCATCCTCCCAGGGTCCCCTGCCGCAGCAAAAGATCATAAAGCAGTCGTTATACTTCCGGATCCACGGGTGATCCTCGGGCATATTGGCCAGAAAGCACTCCACGGAATTGTCATACAGCACACTGTCCATCCAGCCGTGATAGTAATAAGAAGAATCATAGATCCCCGACAGTGCCAAAAGACCTCTGAACAATTCCGGCCTTCTGAAAAAGAGGATCGCCGCATGGGTTGCCCCCATATCGGTCCCCATTACGACCGGCTTCTCCGCAGTCCCGGTCTTCTCTCTCATAAAAGGGATTACTTCCTCGGAGATGAATTTGTAGTAGCTCTCCTGTCTTGCGCTTCTCCAGATGTTGATCCCGTCCGCACAGTACCAGCTCTCACTGTCCACTGTCTCAACTGTGAAAAGCTGCATCCTGCCGCTGTCAAGATAAGGCTCCAACGTTCTGATCGCGCCAAAATCCTCATAATTGCTGCACGATGCGCATTGTGTCGGAAATCCCAAAAAAGGAATTCCGGAACAGCCGTAGTGCGTGATCCCCATTCTCTTTCCGAGCCACATGCTGTCCACTGAATAGTTTGTTTTTTCCATCTTTCGAATCTCCGCAAACTCCCCCGGTCATTTACAAGTTGAAGGAGGATTACCCCTAAGGATAATCCTCCCACTCCGTTCTTCTTTAATGGGATCTGCTGCCATCAGCAGATCCGCGCCGTATCAATAATTGTCGGCGCGAAGTTCAAAGTATGACTGCGGATGATCGCAGACAGGACATACGTCAGGAGCACTGGGTCCGACCACGATATGTCCGCAGTTGCCGCACTCCCAGATCCTGTCTCCGTCTCTGGAGAATACCAGGCCGCCCTCGATGTTCTCGATCAGCTTGCGATATCTCGCCTCATGCTCTTTCTCAATGGCTGCGACCATCTCGAAGAGATTGGCGATCTCCGCGAATCCCTCTTCTCTTGCAGTCTTGGCGAAGCTGGGATACATCTCCTGCCACTCATACTGCTCACCGTCAGCGGCGATCTCAAGGTTGTCCTTGGTGTCATGTACGCCTTCGAGAATCTTGTACCAGATCTTGGCGTGCTCTTTCTCGTTTGCTGCTGTCTCCTCAAAGATCTTGGCAATCTGGTTGTAGCCGTCCTTCTTCGCTTTGGAAGCAAAGTATGTGTACTTGTTTCTCGCCTGAGACTCTCCGGCGAAGGCTTCCATCAGGTTGTCGAATGTCTTTGTTCCAATCAGGTTTTTGCCCATATTTGCATAAATATCTGCCATCACGAATCCTCCTGTGTCTATGTTAACAATGTTCCTTAGTAATATTGTACCAAAAGCACATTGAAAGTAAACACTGTTTTAGTAATTTTCATGAAATTACCCATTGTTTCTTTCTATAGTAAAGCATATCGCAGAGCGGATTCCGGTTTTCAGCTTGTCCGCCAGAGCCTGGAGAGCGTACAGCCCAGTATGGCTCCGATCATACACCCGAGCGTATTGTTGATGATGTCATCGATCTGGAAATAGCCGATACTGTAGCGCAGCTGTGCATATTCCGTCGCGCAGCTGCACAGAAATCCCACCGCCGTGCAGGCCAGAACACTGTAGCGCATCGGCTTTATCACAAAGGGAAGCAGATACCCCATGGGAATATAGAGGAGAATGTTGAGAAAGACCTCTCTCGCCGCCGTATAGCTCCCGATGTGGATATGGTCCATCGTGTTCCTTATTCCCTGCGGCAGCATCCGGAGCGTATCAAACAGCCCGTAGTCCAGATAGAAGGCATTTCTGTAATTGCCGAATGCAGGCAGCTGCTGCGCGTTGATCACTTCTCTTCCCAGGATCGTAAAGCTCAGGTTTCCCAAAATATAGAGAGCGAATATGATCAGCGCCGTCCCTCTCACGAGCGGCTTCTTGTGAAGCACGCACAGTACCGCGGGAAGCATGATGATCATCACAAATACCAGAATCAGGATCGACTTGTCCTCTTCCGAAAAAAGGGAAGGGATCCTGTATTTTATCTCACTGATCAGTTCCGATATCCTGTACAACAGGTCCGAAATCTTGTCCATGACTGTGTCACCTCCTTATTAGAATTGTAGTTTTACAATAAAAACGTCCACAAGTCAATCGGACTCACAGACGTTTTATTATTTTAATATATTTTTAAGAATTACGGATTTTTTCCAAACTCCGGGAAAGAGGGCACATTTTCAGTCCTTTTTCTGCTCGAAATGGATCCATACATACAGCGCGGCCATCGCGGTGATCAGAAGGCCGCCCCATGTCATGGTTCCGGAGGAGTCCGATGTCTTGGCCGACATTGTCTTCCGGATCGTGGTGCTTGTCCTCACCGGCATGGACCTTGAGACCTTCGACGTGATCACGGTCGATACGACTGTCTCTCTTCTCGCCTTTCCGCCGGGAAGATTCACGATCTCTTCCTGGGCGCTCCTTCCCTCGGGAAGCGGATCATGGTGATTCCGGATCGCATATCCCTCCTCATCCGATCCGGAGATGGAGCCTGTGTAGCCCTCCAGTTTCTCTTCGACGATCGAATAGGCCTGTCTCTGAGATCCTTTATAGAGCGCTACGTCCTCAAAAGTGCCGCTCCAGTCGTTCTCCTCTCTGAGGACGATCTGAAGACCCGTATCCTTACCGTTTGCATAAAGTGCGACCGTGACGCTCTCAGGCCTCGTGCCGTCCTTGTCATTCCCGTCATCCCAGCTTCCGCTGACTTTAATGTCCGCGGATCCGGCATCCTGAACGGGAACCAGATACTTCAGGCAGGATTCCGCGCTGTCAGAGCCCGCAAATGCGGTCTGAACGCCGTCTCCGTCCTTAACCTCTTCCGTAAACTGTTCCTCTCCGGACACCGTAAAGAGATGCCCTCCCTGGCTGATCGTATACTCTGTGCCGGGCTTTACCTTGACGGCAAAATCCCTGTAGCCGTCCGGCATATCGATCACCACCGCCTCTTTCGTTTTGGTGTCGGTGACCGAGACCTTCTGAAGGCCGGCAAGTTTTCCGTCTTCGGAATCCGCAAATGTGCCGCAGAGCAGAGCCGCCGCCGCTTCCGCTTCCACCGAGCCCGATCTTCTTCCCAGTGCCCGGGACAGGATCGCGGTTCCGTTTCCGTCCGCCTGGGCTGTCAGTGCGGTAACCGTGTCCAGGATCCTGGGGGCCTCAACCGGGTCCGTCTCATTTTCGATGCCGCGTCCGATCCCGTCAGCGCCTGCGCCTCCGATGGCTGTGACGGTTCCCCCCTCAATGACGATCTTTCCGCAGGAGCCGTGGCCTTTTCCGCTGCCGATCCCGGCTCCGCCTTCTCCGCCGATGGCAGTGAGCGCGCCTTCTCCTCCGATCCTCAGGTTCGAGGATACATGCGGAACTTTCTCGTCTCCAACGACCATACGGGACTCTAAGCCGGCAAATCCGGGTGCGCCCTTGACCGTGTTTTCTTTTCGGAGAACGATCTGACAATACACGCCGGGCCACACCTTGATCGCGGCTCCGCGCTTAGCCTCAATGGAAATTCCTTCGAGGATCAGCGTGCTGTCGCCCCTGATCTCAATGATCGAATTGGTCTCTTTTACCCCCTTCGCCATACCTACAAGCACGGTGCCTCCGTAAATAAAAAGGCGGTTTTTCTCATAGACGGCCTCTGCATCGGACTCTGCCTCGATCTCAAACGGGCACTTATTTTCCACGGCGCGAACGGACACGCCTGTCGCCGGCAAAAGGAAAATAATCGCCAATACGGTGATCAATAACTTCCGGATCGTTTTCATGTACAATAATCTCCTCTGAGAGTTACAGCTTAATTACAGCTCCGGCAAGGCCGCGCGCCAAAATCCACAGGCTTCCGCCCGGCCTTTCCTGCCTTTGGGCAGCTTTTGACAGCTGTTTTCAGATACCAGATAAGATATTTTACTATTTTGTTACGTATTTGTAAACTATATTTCTTTAATAAGCTCTGCGTTCACGATTATTTTACAAATATTAACAAATTTTTCGGTGGAAAATCTTCTGACATTCAAATATAATTTATTAGGTTATAGTAAAAACTAAAGAAAGAGAGGACTTATGGCACAGCGTACAGATATTCACAAAATTCTGATCATCGGTTCAGGTCCCATCGTCATTGGACAAGCGTGTGAGTTCGACTATTCCGGCACGCAGGCCTGTAAAGCACTCAGGAGCCTCGGCTATGAGATCGTCCTGGTCAATTCTAATCCGGCTACTATCATGACAGATCCGGAAATGGCTGATATCACCTATATCGAACCTCTTAACGTCAGACGTATGGAGCAGATCATTGCCAAGGAACGTCCCGACGCTCTTCTTCCCAATCTCGGAGGTCAGTCCGGCCTCAATTTGTGTTCAGAACTTTACAAAGCAGGCATTCTTGATAAATACGGCGTTAAAGTCATCGGCGTTCAGGTCGATGCTATTGAGCGTGGAGAAGACCGTATTGAATTCAAGGAGACGATGAATAAACTGGGGATCGAGATGGCCCGCAGCGAAGTTGCCTATTCCGTTGAAGAGGCTCTCGGGATCGCCGATAAGCTGGGATATCCCGTTGTCCTTCGTCCGGCTTATACAATGGGCGGCGCAGGCGGCGGCCTCGTCTATAATAAGGATGAGCTCCGCACAGTATGCGCGCGCGGCCTCCAGGCCAGCCTCATACATCAGGTTCTCGTAGAGGAATCGATCCTGGGCTGGGAAGAACTCGAGCTGGAAGTTGTCCGCGACAAAGAGAATAATATGATCACCGTCTGCTTCATCGA
>DLYC01000104.1:0-1764 GCA_003447895.1 Lachnospiraceae bacterium
CCAGGGGAGCGATACAGTCGATGAATTCCTTGGTGTTGGAATAGGAATTGGTCGAGGTGACCATGGCGCCCTCGGAGTCGAAGTAGTAGGTCACACCGCCGATCGTTCTGCTGCCGGTCGTCATCACGCCGTCCGTTCCCAGATAGAACTTCCTGGACCCGAGGGTGAGCCAGCCGGTCTTCATCCTGCAGCCGCTTCCGAAGTAGTACCACTTGCCGCTGATCTTCTTCCAGCCTTTGGTCGCGGCCCCGTCCGAGCGGAGATAGTATTTGTAATTTCCGATCTTCTTAAAGCCGGTCACCAGATAGCCGCCGGGGGCAAAATAGCGAACTTTTCCGTTTGGCTTAAACCAGCCGGTCCTCATGACGCCGTTACTCTTAAAGTTGTATCTCTTGCCGGAGATCGTTCTCCAACCGGTCACCGCTACGCCGTTTCCGGCGAGGTAGTATTTGGAATTTCCGCTCTTGTACCAGCCTGTCCTTCTGACGCCGGTCCCGCTCATAAAGTAGGTCCGGTCTCCCAGAACCAGCTTTCCGGTCTTCATGATTCCGTTTTTCTGGAAGAAAAACCACTTGTCATTATATTGGAGCCAGCCGTAGTGGAGCGTGCTGTCTTCGTCCACGAAGACCTTTCCGTCGGAAGTGGTGACAAATCTGTTTCCCGTCCGGCGCTTTCCGGCGTCGGAGAAGATGTAGAGCTTTCCGTCAATCTTCTGGACGCCTGTCTTTCTGGCGTGGGTCTTGGGATCCAGGTAGTAGGTGTATCCGCCGACGTCCACCCAGCCGGTCTGAAGTCTCCCCTCGTCCTTGGGATCCGCGTAGTAATAATCGGATCCGTCCCGGATCCAGCCGGTCTTCATGACGCCGTTGTCGTCCAGGTAGAAGGTGGATTCTCCGAGTTGAAGGAGGCCTGTCGCCTTGTTTCCGTCTTTTCCGATATAGGACCACTTTCCTTCGGTCTGTACCCAGCCCGCGGCAGCGGCCTCGGCAGGCGCGGCGGCTGTATCGAGTGCTTCCGGAGACAGGGCGGAAATCGGATCGCCCTCCTCCGTGAGAAGGATCTCCCCGTCCTGCGCCTCCTCATCGGCGGCAGGATCTTCGGAAGCGGCGTCCCCGCCTTCCCCCTCGATCCGGGAATCGGCGGCAGGGTCTGCAGCCTCGGAAGAAAGGTCTTCCGGTGATGCCTCCCCGGACGGATCTTCTAAGGAGGAGTTCTCTTCGGAACCTTCGGATCCGACCTCTTCGGAGTCTGTATCTTCGGAGTTTATTTCCTCTGAATTCATTTCTTCTGAATTGATATCTTCTGAATTGGTTTCTTCGGGACCCGCTTCTTCGGAATCCGTCTCCTGTAAATTCACTTCTTCGGTGTTGATATCTTCGGAACGGATCTCTTCTAATACCGGCTGTTCGGAAGTTGATTCTTTTGATGAGAGATCTGATGAGCCATTACTGGAAGTGAGAATGTCTTGTGAGAGAGAATCTTGGACCGTCCCCGTCTCGGCTGCATATGCCTGATAGGCGGGAAGGCCTGCCGATATAGGGGAAATGGCCAGACACCCGGCCAAAAGATAAGCCAATTTGCGCTTCATTCGTTACTCCTTCTGAAATGTTAACAACCATCACGATAATTATAACGAAGGAATAACGGCATTGCAATAAAATAATTATAAAAACGTAACAATATCTTAATAATTTGAGGCATTTTTCCGGGGTGCTGAATAATAACAAAAAAACACCGAAACCTTTCGGTTTCGGTGTGAGAAGA
>DLYC01000104.1:1827-4038 GCA_003447895.1 Lachnospiraceae bacterium
CAGGGACTCGAACCCTGGACACCCTGATTAAGAGTCAGGTGCTCTACCAACTGAGCTAGAAGCGCATATGTGATTTCGGTCTCAAAAACGTTTTGTTATTTGTGACGCAAGTGTTATTATAGGGGAAGGTTATCAGAAATGCAAGAGTTTTTTTTATTTTTTTTTCACTGCGTTTCGGAAAGACAGACATGGAGGTAAGTATGATCTTTGACACACATGCACATTACGACGATGAGGCCTTTGACAACGACCGGGAGGAGCTCCTGAAAAGTCTCCCCGGGGCGGGGATCGGCCGCGTCGTGAATATAGCGTCAAGCCCTGAGAGCATCGACGAATGCCTTGCGCTGGCGCACAAGTATGACCACGTCTACTGCGCGCTCGGCATCCATCCGGAGCACTGCGCGGAGATGACGGAAGAGATGCTGGAGGAGATCCGCGGAAAGCTTTCTGATGAGAAGGCGCTGGCAGTCGGCGAGATCGGACTCGATCACTACTGGCCGGAACCGGATCCGAAAATACAGGAATACTGGTTTGAGAGACAGCTCCGGCTGGCCGCGGAAGTCGGTCTCCCGGTCGTCATTCACTCGAGAGAGGCGGCCGCCGACACATTAAGAATTATGAAAGAAAACCATGCGGAAAACATCGGAGGTGTGTTACACTGTTATTCTTACAGCGTGGAACTCGCCCGGGAATTTTTGAAAATGGGATTTTATATCGGGATCGGCGGAGTTGTTACATTTAAGAATGCCAGGAAGTTGGTGGAAGTGGCAAAGGAGATCCCGCTCGAGAGGATCCTTCTCGAGACGGACTGCCCCTATCTTGCGCCGGTGCCCTTCCGCGGGAAAAGGAATTCCTCCCTCTACCTGCCCTATGTGGTGACGAAGATCGCGGAGATCAAGGGGATTTCGGAGGAGGAAGTGATCCGGGTCACGGAAAAGAACGCTGAGAAGATGTACGGATTGTCATAAAAAGGCGCAAAGCGCTTCGACGCGGAAAAACGAGCAATGCGCTTCGACATGGAGGAAAGTATGAGAGAAGTCTTGGCTTCGCCGGGCGCGACCCGGTATATTCTTGAAAAATACGGCATTAAGGCCAGGAAAAAGTACGGTCAGAATTTTTTGATCGACGCCAATGTGATCCGAAACATAGTGGATGCGGCCGGGATCACGGAGGAGGACTGCGTCCTGGAGATCGGCCCGGGAATCGGCAGCATGACGCAGCTCTTGTCTGAGGCGGCCGGAAAGGTCATCTGCGTGGAGATCGACGAGGGCCTCCGGCCTGTGCTGGAGGAGACGCTGGAGGACTGTGAGAACGTGAAGATCCTCTGGCAGGATATCTTAAAGACCGATCTTCGGGCGGTCTGCGAGGAGCAAAACGGCGGAAAACCCCTCAAGGTCGTGGCAAACCTTCCTTATTATGTGACGACGCCGATCCTGATGCAGCTTCTCGGGCAGAAGAATGTGTTTTCCAGTATCACGGTGATGGTGCAGAAGGAAGTCGCGGACAGAATCCGCTCCGGTCCGGGGAGCAAGGAGTACGGAGCGCTGTCCCTCGCGGTTCAGTACTATGCTGAGCCGGAAGCGGTGATGACGGTCCCTCCGGCCTGTTTCCTCCCAAGGCCCGGCGTGGACAGCTGTGTGCTGTGCCTTAAGGCATATGGGGAGCCGCCGGTGGAGTGCAATGAGAGAGTCATGTTTGCCCTCATCAGGGCTGCCTTTAACCAGAGAAGAAAGACACTCGCGAACGCTGTCTCGCACGGCTACAGCCTGGATGGACGGACGATCAGCCGGGAAGAAGTGACGGATGTCCTTGAACGGATGGGGCTTTCCCCCACGGTCAGGGGAGAGGCTATGAGCCTGGATCAGTTCGCGGAGATGTCGCTCCTTCTCTGAACAGCCGCCACAGAGAAAATGCGTCAAAAGAGCGGGGAAACGCCTTTGTTTTTTGACATTGTCAGGGGCGTATGCTAAACTGAAATTAGTAATTTTGCCCTGTTTTGGGGGAAATGGGGGGCGGTTTGTAGTAAATTGTGACGAGTAATTGACTGAGGTCCTAAGTTGAATAATTACGAACTGAAACTTACGATCAGCGAGCTCGACAAGCTGATCTCCAGACATAAATTCAGGCAGGCGGCGGAACTGGCCGACACTGTCGACTGGCGGCGCGTCAAGGATGTGAGAACCCTGTGCAGAGTCAGTGATCTTTATAAAG
>DLYC01000089.1 GCA_003447895.1 Lachnospiraceae bacterium
CGGGCTTTGCCGTGATCTTGGGCCACGCCGTGGACTCCTCGGCAATGGTCAAAAATCCCGGATACTTGCCATGGATCACCGAATTGAGGTGCTTGAAGAACTCGATCGCGTCCAGGTTCTCGTTTCCGCCGTACTTATTGGGAAGCCACTGACCTTCCTTCTTTCCGTAGTCGAGATAGAGCATCGAAGCGACCGCGTCCACGCGTATGCCGTCGATATGATACTCGTTGATCCAGTAGTTTACGTTTGCGATCAGGAAGTTGGAGACTTCCTTCTTGGCCAGGTTAAAGATCCTCGTGCCCCAGTCGGGGTGCTGTCCGCGGCGCGGATCGGGATCTTCGAAAATGCAGGTGCCGTCGAACTCCGCAAGGCCGAATTCATCGGGGCAGAAGTGGGCGGGAACCCAGTCGAGGATCACGCCGATCCCGTGCTTGTGGAGCGTGTCCACCAGATACATGAAATCCTTGGGGTGTCCGTACCGGGAAGTCGGAGCGTAATAGCCCGTGACCTGATAGCCCCACGATCCGTCGAAGGGATGCTCGGAAATTCCCATGAGCTCCACATGGGTAAACTTCATCACCGTCAGATATTCCGCAAGGCGGTCCGCAAACTCCCTGTAATTATAGAAGCCGTCCTCTGTTCCGTCGGGGTGCTTCATCCAGGATCCGATATGGCACTCATAGACAGCAAGAGGCTCGCGGTTGGGATCCTTGCCTGCACGCGCTTTCATCCAGCGCGCGTCGCCCCACTTGTAGCCGGACAGATCCACAGTCTTTGAAGCTGTCCCGGGGCGCATTTCCGCCCAGTTGGCGAAGGGATCCGCTTTGTACTTCTTCGTTCCGTTCTGCGTTGTGATGCAGTATTTGTAGAGCTCTCCCTCTCCGATCCCCGGGATGAACAGCGTCCAGATGCCTCCGGCATTATACTCTGTCATAGCGTGCTGCTCTTCATTCCATCCGTTGAATGTGCCGATCACATGCACAGCCTTCGCGTTGGGCGCCCATACCGCGAAGAACATGCCCTTTACGCCATTCTCCTCAGACGGGTGGCTTCCCAGCTTCTCATAGATCTGGTAATGGGTTCCGTTTCCGAACCAGTATGCGTCATCGTTAGAAATGAAGACCCTGTTGTCCGCAGGCATTGTGGCTGCCGCGATCTTTTTGGCTGCAGGCGCTTTTTTCGCCGCTGTCTTTCTGGTCGTTGTTTTCTTTACTCCGGTTTTCTTAGCTTCTGCCTTGTTCTCTGCAGCAGCCGCCGTTTTCTTAGTTGCCATAACTTAATCCTCCTGTTACTTGTGATGCCCGCTGCCACGGACATTCGTCAATACTCAGTAATGAAGAAAATCTTTTTCCCGTAAGACTATTCTGTTCTGAGTTCCTCCCTTTCTTCGCGAGAAAGAATCCACAAGGCTTGAAAGTGACTTGCGGCTCGCATAATAAACAGCCTCGTCAACGATATCCCTGATGTCCTCCAGCGTCACACTGTGCTCGACCGTCTGCATGGACATCACCCTGCTCTGAAGAGCCCTGATGCCGTACTCATCGATCTCGCACTGCTGCTTGCCGGCGTACTCCCTTGCGTAGCCAAGAAGAGTATCTACACTCAATGCTGCTATATCCACCCTGGCCGGGAACATGCCCCGAAGCCTGGGATGATCGTTCAGAAACGCGTCCATGACGCCCTTTCGGTCGATCATGATGATCAAAATATTGCGCTCGGGCGCCTTGAGCATCTCATACAGGGAGGCCGCTCCCTCTTCACTCATCGCGGAGGCCCTCTCTATGATCAGGGATCCGAACGGCATCCGGGGAATGACCCTGAGCGTATTCTCCCTTGTGATATATCTGCCCTCTGTCTTGGCGATCTGCCCGACGAAGTTTGGATTGATCTGTCTGTACCTGCGCACGAGTTCCCTGGCAAGACTCAGCGTTCCCACGCCTTCGTCGCCTGTAATGATCACATTTCCCGTGCCTCCCTCCAGAAAGATCTTATCCAGAGCAGAGGTCAGCTGCCGGATCGAGTCCTCCGAGTGCAGGTAGATCGGACCGGTCTCCCTTTTTCCTCTTCCTCCCTCGGATACCTTCTCGACGGCAAATTCCTCCGGGAACTCTCCGCCGCCTTCTGTCACAAACAGGCTTGTGTCATATCCCGCGCTTCCCTCGTCATCATCTTTGATCCTGAGCGCCTCGTGCACTTCCTGCGGATCCCACGACTTGGTATTCTTCTTTCTTTTTCTGCCTCCCGGCCCGCCTCCTCCGCTGCCGTTTTCCAAAGGCCCTTCTCCGTAAGAAGCCGTGGGCATCAGTTCGGGCGCTGCCGACGCGGCGTCCGCCTCAGGCACATCATCCTCAAGGCCGTTAAACTCATAGAAGTCCTTCTTGACCTTCTCCCATTCGGCCATGATGTCCTCGAGGTTGAGCTGTCCCGTGATCTGCTTGTCCGGTTTCTGCGAATCCTGCATGACCATGGCATACTGGCCGTCCGTCTCCTGCATGAGATAGGTGTCATAGTTGTCGAGGTCCCGCATTCCCTTTGCGATCATCCTCTGCATGCTCTCCTGCGAGAAGACACTCTCCTCGGGACTGATCTCAAACGACCTGTCCTCAAACACAGAGTGGTCGGGCTCGGGCTCTCTCCTTTTCGCCCTCTTCGGGCTCTTCTCCTTCTTTTCTTTCGCCGGGGAGGGCGCCTTCTTTCTGCCGGCCGCCGGTTTCCTCTTCAGCTCGCGGCTTCTGACTTCATATTCCTCGATTTCCCACGGAATCTCCGCTTCGGAATGGTCGATGTTGAGATCCGGCTCTATGGAATCCGCCGGATCCGCTTCTTCTTTTAAAGCGGGAGCGTCTGTCTCCGCTTCCGAAGGCGTCTCCTCCGGCTCTCCGCCTTTGTCCTCTTCGGAAGATGCGGCGCGCATATCCCCGGACTCCGGAGAATCCGCGCTTTTCTGCTCTCCGACAACCTTCGTAACGGACAGCGAGGCGTCCTCCGGCGGCAGTGCTTCCCCATCCGCTGCTTCCTGTTCAGGGGCAGCTTCCTTCACCGGGCCGTTCCCGGTGCTCTCCTGTTCCCTGTCGGCGGCTTCCGGTCCCGCCTGTCCGTCAGGCGCGTCTCCCGAAGGCGCCGTCTCTTCTTCCGCCGCGGAAGGTGCTTCCTCCGGCTCCACTTCACCGGTCATTTTCCTGTAGAGGGCCTTCTGGTCCGGCGTCAGTTCACAGAAAGAAGCCTTGAGCTCCAGCGCTTTCTGCACATATCTGCCCTCTCCGAAGTAGGCGACGATCTCGTCGCACTGCGACGCGCACATGGAGCGCTCTCCTGCCTCATAATAGAGCTTCGCCAGTTCATAGAACCATCTGTCCCTGGCATCATACCTCGCCATCTCCTCAAGGACGGCAATTCTCTCGTTTATGCTTACGTTGTGCGCCTTGTACAGCTTGTACTGGAGGACATATCGGTCCGTGTCCCTCGGCGCGATGTTGATATATTCATTGTAGAGCTGAAGCGCTCTCACATGGTTTCCGATCTTAAGCTCCAGCTCACAGAGGGAGTATACGATCTGCCTTGACCCCGGTTTCTTGGTGTAAGCAAGTTCCAGGATTCTCTTACTGTCTTCATATCTTCGGTTAACTTTATAAAGATCACTGACTCTGCA
>DLYC01000120.1 GCA_003447895.1 Lachnospiraceae bacterium
GCCCTCTCCCACATGGCGTAGGCCTTTATGATCTCGCTCGCCGTGCAGTCCGTCCTCAGCTCCTTTTTCGAAAGCCCTTCCGCGATGATCTCCCTGAGGATGCGGAAGTAGGTCCGGCTCCTGTCGAGCAGGTGTTTCCCTCCCTGCGCCTGCAGCTGCGTGGAGAGAAGTCCCGACAGCAGCTCCCGGGAAATGCTGTCTTCGATCATCAGAAAGAGCTCGTGATTTAAGTAGATCAGCTTGTCCACCGCGTTCCACGCCGGGTCCAGTGTGTCCCTCAGCGCTTCATATTTCTCATCGAAGACATAGGCCAGGGTCCCCAGCAGCGCGTCTTTTCCGTCAAAATAGTGATAGAAAGACCCTCTCGACGTACCGGAGGCATCGATAATATCCTCGATCGTCGTTCCGTCATATCCGTTCTCATAAAAGAGTTTCCAGGCGGCGGAAATGATTTTCCCTTTTGTATTTCTCGTATTTTTTCTGGGCATTGTCTCCGTTCCCCTTTACAGCCTTGCGTTTTTCATCAATACCGTGTATATTTCAGATTATCTTTGTATGAAACTATTTTACTACTAATGGAGAGTTGACTGCTATGTGGATTGCTGATTCCTGGAAAGATTATCAGGTACTTGACACTTCCGGCGGAGAGAAGCTGGAACTGTGGGGCGGCTATAAGCTGATCCGTCCGGACCCGCAGGTGATTTGGAATACGCCAAGGGGAAAGGACTGGAAAAAGCCCAACGCGCATTACCACAGGAGCAGCAAGGGAGGCGGCGAGTGGGAATTTTTTGACCTGCCCCCGGAATGGACGATCCACTACCGGGACCTGTCCTTCCGGCTTAAGCCCTTCAGTTTCAAGCACACAGGGCTCTTTCCCGAGCAGGCGGTAAACTGGGACTGGTTCAGCGGGATCATCGCGGATGCCGTATCGTCCGGCAGAAAGGTCAAGGTCCTGAACCTTTTCGCCTACACGGGAGGCGCCACCGTGGCAGCCGCCAAGGCAGGCGCGCAGGTGACGCATGTGGACGCCGCCAAGGGAATGGTCACATGGGCTCACGAAAACGCCGGGCTCTCCGGCCTGTCCGATGCGCCGATCCGCTGGCTCGTTGACGACTGCGGCAAATTCGTCGAGAGAGAGATCCGGCGCGGGAACACCTATGACGCGATCATCATGGATCCGCCCTCCTACGGGCGCGGCCCCAAGGGAGAGATCTGGAAGATCCAGGACAGCATTTATCCCTTCCTCATGAATGCCTGCAGGCTCCTCTCAGACGATCCGCTCTTTGTTCTTGTAAACTCTTATACGACAGGGCTCCAGCCCGCTGTGCTCAGCTACCTTCTCCACACCGCGCTGGACGGACGGCGGAAAGGAAAGGTCGAATCCTCCGAGATCGGGCTTCCTGTCAGAAACAACGGGCTCATCCTTCCCTGCGGCGCCGCAGGGCGGTGGACAGCCCAATAACACTTCCGCCCTTGGTCAGGATACAGAAAGATCCGCCGGAAACTCCGGCGGATCTTTTTTATTTTTCTCTCTTACTGTCCGGAAGAACTTCACTCTTCTCGATCCTCTCTCTGATCTGCAGCATTCTTCGGTCAAGCTGATTGATCAGGTCCGCGCTGTATCGCAGCTCCTCCACGATGATCTCCGCATTGCTGATCTCCTTCTTATATTTCATTTTGTGTTCGACACTCGCCCAGAAGTCCATCGCGATCGTCCGGAACTGCACCTCGACATTCATATACTTCTTTTCATTCGCGAGGTAGATCGGAACGCGAAGGATCAGATGGAGGCTTCTGTATCCGTTTTCCTTCGGGGAAGCGATATAGTCTTTCTCCTGCAGGATCTCCACGTCGTCCTGCACGTCGAAGGAATCCCGGATGCTGTAGATATCATCGATGAAGGAACAGATCACGCGGATTCCCGCCACATCATTGATCGTATTCTCTATATTTTCAACCGTAAAAGGAACTCCCTTTACCTTCAGCTTTCCGTATATGCTCTTGGGAGATTTGAGTCTGCTCTTTATGTATTCAAACGGATTTCTGCGATTTCTAAGGGCCATTTCCTTGTTCAGGATTTCCAACTTGGTCCTGACCTGCGTCATCGCACAGTCAAAATACATCATCATTGTCTCAAATTCTTCCGCCTGTTCCGTGATCTTCAGGATCCGGCCGACATCTTCATCCGTAATATGGTCCGTCCCATAATGTCCGATGTCGTATTTCTCATCACCGCTCAAATTCTTATTCCTCCCTGCCCGCATTTCCTGCGGCTTTGGCCTTCCACGGCTATGGATCATCCGATTTGCCGCTAGATGATTATAACAGACCATGATCGTTTTTTGAAGTAAAAATAGCTAATCAAAAGTTTGAAAATCATTAAATATTCGTAAACTTATACAATACCGGATGGCAGGGGACAGCTGAAAACAACAAAACCGCAGTTCCTGTATAGACAGGAACTGCGGTAAGATTACAGATTATGCGCCTTTACGGCTCACAACGATGGTCAGCTGCGTGTACAGGACTGTGAATTACTCAATAACTGTAGCAACACGGCCGGAACCGACTGTACGGCCACCCTCACGGATAGCGAATGTAA
>DLYC01000052.1 GCA_003447895.1 Lachnospiraceae bacterium
GACGTGCTGTTTCTGGGGAGCAGCCACAGCTATTCGGGATTCTGCCCGCAGGTTCTCTACAATGAATACGGCATCACGAGCTACAACCTCGCGATGGGAAACCAGAGCCTTCTCCTGAATTATTACTGGCTCAAAGAGGCGCTGAAGACGCAGAAGCCCTCCGCGGTCGTGCTCGAGAGCATCTTTGCCTTTCACAGGGACGACAGCGCGACAAACGCCCCTGAGTCGGCCAACCAGAAGTCACTGGGTTACATGCACTGGTCCGAAAACCGCATAGAGGCGATCCGGGCACTGTGCGAGGCGGACCCGGAGAACTACAGCTGGGAGAGCTTTGTGCCCGTCTTTCGCTACCACGACCGCTGGAAGGAGCTCCACGAGGAGGACTTCACGGCGGGCGAGATCGCCAAAAGGAGCGGCCTGATGGGCTTTTCGGGCGCTTTCCGCTACTACTGCCGGATCGATGACTATAAGCCCTACGAGAGGGCAAAAGATACAGAGCCCGAAGAGATGCTGCCTCTGATGAGGACCTATCTGGACAAGATCACGGATCTCTGCAAAGAGAAGGGGATCCGCCTGGTCCTGACGCTGACGCCCTGCCTGTCCGCAAGCGCATCGAGGAGCGCGGCGCTCTGCCGCTATGCGGAGGAGAAGGGGCTGGAATTCTATGACTTCAACCTGGCAAGTGAGATCGCCGGAATGCAGTATGACTTTGCCGTGGACAATGCGGACGAGGACCACCCGAATATATGGGGCGCGCAGAAGGTCACGACAAGGCTTGGGGAGCTGCTGGTGGGGCGCGGAGAGGGGGAAGAAGGGCAGACTTCTCAATCCGGAGATCTGCAGTCCCTGCCGGCCGGCGAAAAGGCGGGAGAGGCGCTCACCGGCCACAAGGATGCGCAGTGGGAGGAGGCGGACGCAGTTTACCAGGCGGCGCTTCGCGACGCGGAACTGATGCACTGCAAAAAGATAGACGAGTACATTTCCAGACTCCAGGACGAGCGCTACTGTGTCCTGATCAGTGTCAAAGGGGATGCGTCCAAGGGGCTGGACGGGCAATCTGCGGCACATTTGCGGGAGCTGGGCCTTCAGGAAGACTTGTCAGACCTTGGCGGGGACGCCTACGTGGCCGTGATCGATGGAGGAGAAGTGCTCTTAGAAGAGAGAGCGGAGAGCAGCGTTTCCGAGCAGGGCTCGATCCGGGACGGAAAGACGATGTTCAGCATCAAAAGTGAGGGGGCCGGGGCGGAAAGCTCGGACGGGGCGTCCTCGATCCGGATCGACGGCACCGAGCAGTCCGTGGACGGCGCAGGCATCAATATTGTTGTGGTGCTCAGAGAAAATTTCGCGTGCTTCGACAAAGTGTCGTTTGATACGGCTGCAGGCGGAGAAGCGGCTTGCGTGCGGTGAAGTTGGTTGCGGAGGGAGTTTAGTGTTTTGTAGGAGGGGAGTAGTGGGATTGCCGGGTGGGGGCCGGCGGACTTGCTTTTGAGATGTAGTGGCGGGGGATTGCTGGCCTGGGGGCCGAGTGATTTACGTTGCCGGGGTGGAATGTTCCACCGGAATTCTTTAATTTTTGAATTTCGTCGGAGCCTGGAGAGGGGGTCGGCCACCAAGAAACTTGATTTGAAGATTTCTGGTGGAAAGAATTCCTGTGCTGGCTCCGACGAAATGGTTTCAGAAGATTTTTTTGGTGGAGTGACACTCGCAAAGATTCCGACGAAACGGTAATGAAAGAATTTTTTGGTGGAGAGTTTCTGAAAAAAGCTCCGACGAAACATCTCTAATCGGCAATTCTGGTGGAACGACATAAGAAGGCAAGAATTCAGACAGCCTGCATGTGGCGCAGCGGCCCGCCCTGCGAGCCTGAACGAATCCGGGTCGCTTCACGCAAGGCATTGGCCCGCAAATTCTGCCGCTTCACGCAAGGTAACTGGCCCAACAAATCCTGCCGCTTCATTCAAGATATTTGTCCCGCAAATTCTGCAGCCGCTGCCGGTCCAGGCCAAACTCGCTCTCAAAATAGGCATCCCATGTTCCATAGCGCTCGATAATCGCATCGAGGGCTGCCTCGATGAATTTCTGCAGAACGCCGAAACCGATGACCAGAAGTTCCCATTCTTCGGGATGGGTCTCTTCGAGGCTTCCGCGGGCAGCCTCAAGCTTGCGGAACTCCTCCGCCCGGCAGCGGTTTGTCTCCAGATAGTCTGCGATGGCGGTCTCCCGGCTCGCGCCCAGCGCCAGCAGGATCAGCATGGCCGCGACGCCTGTGCGGTCTTTTCCTGACGTGCAGTGGAAGAGGAGAGGCACCTCATCCTCCTCCATTGCCTTGAAAATGGCCTGAAAGGCGGGATTATGAAACGGCATGCGCGCGTAGTAGGTCTCCAGAAAATCCGTAATGGCGGAAGGCGTGAGGACGGAGAATTCCTTTTCGAGCCGCTTCATCCCCTCGGGGGAGAAATCGACCTCCTCCCCGCTGTCATAGCGCATCGCGCTGATCGGCAGATAGCGGGCGCCGC
>DLYC01000018.1 GCA_003447895.1 Lachnospiraceae bacterium
AGGACCATGATGAGCGCCGCGATCAGGACGTTTCTGCTCTTGGAGAAATCCGTGTTCGTCTCCACAAGGTTCCTTACACCGACGGCAGAGATCATGCCGTAGAGGACAAGGGAGATACCGCCGATCGTCGCGGAGGGCATCACTTCAATGATCGCCGCGAATTTGGGGCAGAAAGAGAGAAGGATGGCAAAGCCCGCCGCAATGCGGATGACGCGGGGGTCATACACTTTTGTCAGTGTGAGAACGCCTGTGTTCTCACCGTAGGTCGTATTGGCCGGCGCGCCGAAGAGGGAAGCGATCGCAGTCGCAAGTCCGTCTCCCGTCAGCGTTCTGTGAAGTCCGGGATCCTTGATATAGTTGATGCCGCAGGTGGAGCTGATCGCGGAGATGTCTCCGATGTGCTCCATCATGGTGGCAAGCGCAATGGGGACGATCGTCACAATGCTGGTGATCAGAAGCGCCGCATCCGGTTTTCCGCCCGCGAAGATGGAGAAGACCGTCTTCTCGAAGTGGATCGGGAATCCAATCCAGGGAGCCGATGCGACTGTGGAAAAGTCGATCTTCCCGGCAACCGCCGCGCACAGATAAGATCCGAGCACACCCAGAAGGATGGGGACGATCTTGATCATGCCCTTTCCCCAGATATTGCAGATGACGACGATGATGATCGCCACCAGCGCGACCCACCAGCAGCTCTCCACGTTATTGAGAGCGGAGGGCGCGAGGTTAAGTCCGATGGAAATGATAATGGGACCTGTCACGACCGGCGGGAAGTACTTCATGACTTTACTTGTGCCGTAGGCCTTAAAGAGAGCCGCAAGGACCAGATAGAGAAGTCCCGCGCACGCTACGCCAAAACATGCATAGGGCAGAAGCTCGCTGGGAGTGCCGTCGGCGCCGAGCGGCGCGATCGCTGCGTAACCACCCAGGAAAGCGAAAGACGATCCCAGAAATGCGGGAACTTTCTTCTTGGAGATCAGGTGAAACAGCAAAGTGCCAAGTCCTGCAAACAGAAGCGTGGTCGATACGTCAAGTCCGGTGATCAAAGGGACCACGACCGTTGCGCCAAACATAGCAAACATATGCTGAAGGCCCAATACGATCATCTTCGCCGTTCCGAGCTCGCGCGCATCATAGATCGGGCGCTCTCCAACTTTGAAATCCGTTTTGTTCATATATATTTCCTCCTGTTTAATATCGGGAAGGGGCTGCCTGATAGCCTTATCAAACCTGAATCTGCAAAAAACACGTCAGGGAACACGAATCCCTGACGTGTGATCATATCCTTGGTATTCTGAATCGGGCAATAAGCTTGTGTCTCATAGCAGTCCTTTCCTCAAATCTCTAAATGATTCTATACAAGAACATTCGAGAAGTCAAGGACAATCCCGATCCGATCATAGACATTTATTGACCCGGACGGCGGGCCTTAAACCGCTTACTCCTCAGCGGCCTCTTTCTTGTCACCGTCTTCGGGAGCAGCCTCTGCGCCGACCTCTTCCTCATAGACAGCTTCCTTGTTCCTGTCATCCTCGTGGATGGCTTCGCCGTTCTCTTCACCCTCATAGACGGCCTCTTTGTTCACGTCATCTTCGTGAACCGACTCGCCGGGCAGATCTTCCTCAGACAGAGCCTTGGCAACCGCCTCATCGAGGACTTCGTCGTCAATCTTGTCATCCTCTTCCTTGAGGATATCCTTGACCTTGGTCGCGGAGTCAACAACAGCATCTTTCACTTTGCCCGCTGTCTCTCCCACTACATCCAGGACTTCCTCGCCTTTAGGGCCGATGGCTTCTCTCACCTTCGCCATGGCATCCTGAGATCCCTCCTTGATCGTCGTATAGGTTCTGTTGGCAGCTGTCTTAAGTCTCTCAGCCGCATCATTTTCCTCGTCCGGGGTCACAGAGGCGTCATCCTCGAACTCATCCACGCCGCTCTTCTTGCTCTCCTCAAGATAGTTGTAAACTGTCGCCGCCGCGACGCCTGCTGCTGCCAGTCCTACAAGGAATTTTCCCAACTTAAACATAATAACCTCCTTCACTTCAAACGGATTTATCTCCGGCTTCCTTCATAGTACTCTATTCAGGCTCAAAGTTAAAGACTCAAATGTCAACAAAATACTATATTTTTGTTACATTTATTGTCCCATATCGTAACCGATGATATCATAAAAAAGTAGTACTGTGTTCTGCCAGGGAGGTGGACATCGTGAACGAAAAATTCTGGAGCCTGAAGAAAGAGAAGCAGGACAGCATGATCAACGGATCTTTGAAAGTGTTTGCCCTGAACGGGTTTAAGCATGCCAGCACTGACGAGATCGTCGCGGAGGCCGGGATCAGCAAGGGACTTCTCTTCCACTACTTTTACAATAAGGTCGGCCTGTACGAATTTCTTGCCGAATACAGCGCGAGATTCGCCCTGGTCGAACTCAATTCGGAACTGAGAAGGAAAGAGCCGCTTCCGTTTTTCCGCCTTTTGGAGTCCGTCTCCCGGGCGGAAGCTTCCGCCATGAGCCGCTACCCCTGTCTCTACCTGTTTCTGAACACAGTGTCCGCGGAACTTGGCGACAAGGTCTCCGCTCAGGCGAAGGAGAGTCTCTCTCTGTATACAGAGAGAATACGCGAGCTGTCGGAAGCCTCCGTTCTTCCGGATTCCATGACGTGGCAGGATGCCGTCAGGATCGAATACTATGCGAAGCTTGTCCGCACAGACATCATGGCTTCTCTTTACAGAAGCGGGGAATTTACCCCCGAAAGGTATCTGGCAGACGCACTGGAAACTATACGATATTTTGAAAAACTGTTTTCATAAAACTCTTATTCTGAGGCGGCGCCGCCGCTCAGCAAAAAAACTGCCGCACCGGATCTTTCCTCCGATGCGGCAGTTCTTCATTTACGTGCAAGGTTTCCCGGTTCCGAACACAGCCCCCGGCGTCTTCCGCCGTCTGATGCTCAGCCCGGCAGTTTGAAGGAGCTCTTAAGTCCGACAATTCTGTTAAAGACCGGCGCGCCCTCTTTGGAGTCGTGGCAGTCCACGCAGAAGTAGCCGTTTCTGACAAACTGGAATCTCTCGAAGGGCTTTACGTCCCGGAGCGCGGGCTCCGCGAAAGCGGCGCACTCCTTGAGGGAATCCGGATTGAGGTTCAAAGAGCCGTCCTCGTTGTAGACGCCCTTCTCCTCGTCGACAATATTCTCATAGAGCCTTACCTTGACCGGAACCGCTTCCCGGGCACTGACCCAGTGGATGGTTCCCTTGACCTTGCGGCCGGTAAAGCCGCTTCCGCTCCTGGTCTCCGGGTCATAGGTCGCGTGCACGGCTGTCACATTTCCGTTTTCATCCGTGTCATAGCCCACGCACTTTACAAAGTAAGCGTACATGAGTCTCACTTCATTTCCGGGGTAGAGCCTCTTGTACTTGGGGATGGGCGCTGTCAGGAAATCGTCTCTCTCGATCCAGAGCTCTCTTCCGAAGGGAATTTGTCTCTTTCCCAGATCCGGGTTTTCCAGATTGTTGTCCGCATCCAGCATCTCAACCTGATCTTCCGGATAGTTATCGATGATCAGCTTGAGAGGATCGAGAACGGTGAGCATTCTGCTGCAGCTGGGCTTTAAATCTTCGCGGATGCAGTACTCCAGCATCGCGTAGTCCGAGGAGGACTGCGCCTTGGAAATGCCGCTCAGTTCCACGAATCTCTTGATGGAAGCCGGTGTGAAGCCTCTTCTGCGAAGGCCGGAAATACTGACCAGCCTGGGGTCATCCCAGCCGTCGACAATTCCCTGCTCCACGAGCTTCTTGATATATCTCTTTCCGGTGACCACATTGGTCAGGTACATCTTGGCAAATTCGATCTGCCTGGGGGGATGCGCAAATCCCGCCTCCCTGACGACCCAGTCATAGAGCGGACGGTGGTCCTCAAATTCCAGTGTGCACAGAGAATGGGTGATACCCTCGATGGCGTCCTCAATGGGGTGCGCGTAATCGTACATGGGATAGATGCACCACTTGTCTCCTGTGTTGTGATGGTGCATGTGGGCCACCCTGTAGAGGATGGGATCCCGCATGTTCATATTGGAACTTGCCATGTCGATCTTGGCACGGAGCGTCTTTTCGCCGTCCGCGAAAGCGCCCTCTCTCATCTTTGTGAAGAGCGCGAGGTTCTCCTCGATCGTCCTGTCCCTGTTGGGATCGTTGGTTCCGGGCTCCTCGAGGGTTCCGCGGTACTCTCTCATCTCTTCCGCCGTAAGGTCCGACACATACGCCTTTCCCTTTTTGATCAGCTCTACGGCGATCTCATACATCTGTTCAAAATAGTCGGAGGCAAAAAAGAGACGGTCCTCGTAGTCGGCCCCCAGCCATGCGACGTCCTCTTTGATGGACTCTACGAATTCGCTCTTTTCCTTTGTGGGGTTTGTGTCATCAAAACGGAGATTGAATTTGCCGCCGTACTGTTTCGCCATGCCGTAGTTGAGAAGGATACTCTTGGCATGCCCGATGTGAAGATATCCGTTGGGCTCGGGGGGAAAGCGCGTATGTACTGTATCATAGACGCCCTCGGCGAGGTCCTTGTCAATTTCTTTTTCAATAAAGTGGCGGCTCACCTTTACTTCTTCCGAAGCAGATGAATCCTCTCTCCTCAGTTCTTCTTTATCCATATATGCTCCTAATCACTCCAGTTCGTTTGTAATCCGTTCAGGCGTCTTCCATTGAGTAGTTCGGCGCTTCTTTTGTAATCTGAATATCATGAGGGTGGCTCTCCTTGAGGGATGCCGCCGTGATCTTTACAAATTTGCCCTTTTCCTGGAGCTCCTTGATCGTATGAGATCCGGTGAGACCCATTCCGCTCCTGATTCCGCCGCACATCTGGAAAATGACGTCCTCGACTTCGCCCTTGTAGGCCACGCGGCCCTCGACGCCTTCCGGAACGAGCTTTCGGGCGTTCTCCTGGAAGTATCTGTCCTTACTGCCGTTTTCCATAGCGGCAATGGAGCCCATTCCTCTGTAAACTTTGTATTTGCGGCCCTGGTAGAGCTCAGTCGCGCCCGGGCTCTCCTCGCAGCCTGCCAGCATGGATCCCATCATGCAGACATTGGCGCCTGCAGCCAGCGCTTTCGTCATATCACCGGAGAACTTGATTCCGCCGTCCGCGATGACGGGAATATCGTACTCCTTAGCCACTTCATAGGCTTCCATGACAGCGGAGATCTGCGGGACACCGATTCCCGTGACCACGCGGGTCGTGCAGATGGAGCCGGGACCGATTCCGACCTTTACCGCGTCCGCGCCGGCTTTGATCAGGTCGCGTGCGCCGTCCCCTGTGGCAATGTTTCCGCCGATAACAGGAAGATCCGGATATGCGTCCTTGATCATTCTCAGGCAGCGGAGCACGTTCTCGGAGTGGCCGTGGGAAGAATCGAGAACGATAATATCTACCTTGGATTTAATGAGCGCTTCCACTCTCTCAAGCACATTTGCCGTAATGCCGACTCCTGCGCCGCACAGAAGGCGTCCCTGCGGGTCCTTGGCCGCGCTGGGATACTTGATATTCTTTTCGATATCCTTGATCGTGATAAGGCCGACCAGATTATAGTCCGCGTCTACGATCGGAAGCTTCTCTTTCTTGGACTGCGCCAGGATCTTCTGCGCCTCTTCGAGCGTGATGCCCTCTCTTGCCGTCACAAGTCCCTCGGAAGTCATGGCCTCCCGGATCTTTTTGGAAAAATCCGTCTCAAACTTGAGGTCTCTGTTAGTGATGATTCCGACAAGCTTTCTTCCTTCCGTGATCGGAACTCCGGAAATCCGGAATCTGTGCATCAGGTTCTCCGCATCCTGAAGTGTATGCTCGGGAGACAGGGAGAAAGGATCGGTAATGACACCATTCTCCGAACGCTTTACCTTATCTACTTCCTCTGCCTGTGCCTGAATTGACATATTCTTGTGAATGATGCCGATGCCGCCCTGTCTGGCCATGGCAATTGCCATTCTGTGCTCTGTGACAGTATCCATGCTGGCACTCATCATAGGAATATTGAGACGTATGGTCTTTGTGAGATTTGTACTCAGGTCGACCTCGTTTGGGATTACCGTAGAATAGCCCGGAACAAGAAGTACGTCATCAAATGTAATGCCCTCACCGATAATTTTCGCCATTTTCTCCTCCTGTGAATGAATCGTTTATTGTTTGATCAGTCTCTGAAAACCTTTCTGGGATAGTATGTGCGGAGGATCGAGAGGATCTCATCCCCGTATTCTCCGATCATATCAAGAATCAGTTTCGTTCCGTCTTCAAGCACAAGCTCATAGCGGAAGGCTTTGTTGTCATCGTCCCCGGAACTGTAGTCGATGACCTTGAGATCCTTTCCCTTCACCGCGTCGAGATGACGGGATCCCTGCGGCGCGAGTATTTCCGTCTTGGAAAGGTCATATACGCCAAGCTCTGTCCTCCGCTGCTTCTGCTGAATCTTAGCGACGCGAAGCTCCTTGTCGACATAGACATATTCATAGTCGACTACGCTCTCAAGCCACGCGTAATAGAAGGCGACAGCACACAGAACGGCCGGAACGATCATTGCGAAATGGACAAGAAATGAAAGTAAACAAAAACACACTGCAAGTACGATCGCCCCATAGCGCATCAGCTTGATCAGTGTGTTCGGCTTCCTCTTCACAATCACTTCCAGACATCCTGTCTCCATCGGACGCATCCTCCTTTCAGGTCTCAGAGTATTTTTAATATATTATAACAGAACATTTAAGAATACAAGTCAAAAAACAAACAGTTTGTTTACGTCCGAAAATTTCAAAAAAGCGGGACATTCCCCGTTGTCAGGCCCATAAAAAAGGGGTACATGAACATTTCTGTCATGTACCCTTTCAGGACTCAGATCCTTGTCTTTACAAAAATATCGTAGATGGCGCGGACTGCCACTTCAAAATCATTGTTGTCGACGCCGATGATGATATTGAGCTCACTCGATCCCTGATCGATCATCCGGACATTGACCTGCGCGTGCGCCAGGGCGGAGAAGATTCTCCCCGCGGTTCCTCTCATGGATTTCATCCCTCTTCCGACAACCGCGATGAGTGCGAGATCCGATTCGATCTCCACAGAGTCGGGCTGTGCAAGTCTGTGGATGGCGGACACGACTCTCTGCTCCTTGTGCATAAACTCATCCTCATGCACAACGATCGTCATAGTGTCGATTCCGGAGGGCATATGCTCGAAAGAGATCCCGTTCTCTTCAAAGGCCTGCAGCACCTTCCGTCCGAAGCCGACCTCTGAGTTCATGAGCGCCTTGGAGATCAGAACCGTGCAGAATCCCTTCTTTCCGGCGATGCCGGTGATCACATATCCGGATTTCTGGCAGGTGCTCTCCACGATCCAGGTTCCGTCATCGTCAGGCTTGTTCGTGTTTTTGATATTGATCGGAATTCCCTCGTGCCGTACCGGGAAGATCGCGTCCTCGTGAAGCACGGAGGCGCCCATATAGGACAGCTCGCGAAGCTCCCTGTAGGTGATGGTCTCGATCCCGACCGGATTGTTGATGATCCTGGGATCCGCCACCATAAATCCGGAGACATCCGTCCAGTTTTCATACACGTCCGCGCGGCACGCTCTTGCGACGATCGAACCCGTTATGTCACTTCCGCCTCTTGAAAAGGTCTTTACCTGTCCGTCAAATCCCCTTCCGTAGAAGCCGGGAATGACCGCCTTCGGGTTCTCTTCGAGGCATTTGGAGAGAACCTCGTTTGTTTTTTCCGAATCGAGTACGCCGTGTTCGTCAAAGAAGATCACGTCCTTGGCGTCAATAAACTTATAGCCCAGATAACGCGCCATGATCCGGCCGTTCAGATACTCTCCGCGGGATGCCGCGTAATTGCTGTCGGGATTTTGATGCATGCGCCTCTCGATCTGGGCAAATTCACCCTCGAGGCTGAATCCCTCGAGTCCGAGCCCGTCTATGATCTCCTGGTATCTCTCCCTGATGATCTCAAGCTCGACTCCGAAATCCTCATCTTTGGAAGCCTTGGAATGCATTCTGTAGAGAAGGTCCGTGACTTTGTCGTCACCGCTGAATCTCTTGCCGGGCGCTGAGGGGATCACGTAGACTCTGGACGGATCCTCCCGGATGATCGCCCCTACTTTTTTAAACTGCTGCGCGTCGGCAAGTGAGCTTCCTCCGAATTTGACTACCTTTTTCATAACTGCTGACTCCGACGCACGCCGGAGCATATCCTCCCTCTTGTCTCTTCTGTTCCGTCTCCTGTATCAGTGCGGCTCTCTGCCTCAAATGCACTGTTCAGGCATTTTCCGACTGCCTTTTATGTAATAGCAGAAAATGCTCAATCCTGCAAGAGACGAATGCACTGTTTTATGCTCTTAAGCTCGCCGCATTTGGAAGAAGCCTCCCTCTCTGTCATCATGGGGGTCACAAACGCGGTCTCTCCCTCGACGGGAACCTTCGCTTCGATGAGCGTGAGCTTTCCAAAGAGCTCCTCCGCCTTCTTTTCTTCCCCGCTGCCTACGCGGATGAAATAGCGGAAGGACTCCTCCATGGGATCGGAGAGCTTTAATACCTCATCATCCCAGCGGCAGGGGACATTTCTTCCGATGTTCCGCGCGCACTCCATGACGTCGGAGACTACCGCGCTGGCCGTCGGGAATTTGCCCGCGCCGCG
>DLYC01000054.1:0-162 GCA_003447895.1 Lachnospiraceae bacterium
CGCCGCTGACCAGGACCAGGTTGAACACATTCGCGCCGATGATGTTCCCAAGGGAAAGCGCTCCGTGCCCTTTGGCCAGGGAAGTGATCGCCGTGACCAGCTCCGGAAGGCTTGTGCCCAGCGCCACAAATGTAAGGGCGATGACCGACTCCGGAACGCCCA
>DLYC01000054.1:302-1328 GCA_003447895.1 Lachnospiraceae bacterium
GATCTTCCCCATGGACATGTCCTTTTCCGCTTCTCCGCCGAAGCCCTGATCTCCGGAACCCTCACCGGACCCCTGATCACCGGACCCTTGATCACCGGACGCCCGTCCCCCCGGAGAGACCGCCCCGCCCATCATGGACCGCACATTGACGACCATATAGGCCACAAATACCGCCAGCATCACAAGGCCCATGGGCCTTGTAAACCGCCCCATCAGATAAGCGGCAATGCAGTAGATCGCCGCCGCGATGTAGAAAAACGCAACCGGCACCTTCAGCGTCTTGGGATCCACCGGACCGGGCTTTACCGCGATCGTGATGGCCGCGATCAGCGCTGTGTTGCAGATGACCGACCCGATCGCGTTTCCATACGCGATCTCTCCGTGCCCGGACAGCGCGGACATCGTGGAGACCATCACTTCCGGGAGCGTTGTCCCGATCGAGACGACCGTCGCCCCGATGAGGAGCTCCGGAAGTCTGAACTTTCTCGCCAGGGAGCTCGCCCCGTCAACAAACCAGTCGCCGCCCTTGATAAGGCACGCAAGGCCGATAATAAATAGAACAACCGCTTTGAACATAACCGAATTTCCTCTCTCACAGCTTATCCGCAATCGCGTTCAGATAAGGCGCAGCCTCTTCTCCCGCGATCCCGTAGTCCTTCTCCTTGTAATTCCAGAGGGCCCGCCCGATCGAATACTTCTCAAACACCTGGTGAATGTCGGTAAGCCAGCGCACCGCGTCCTCTCGGTTCGCCCTGTCGATAACGCCGTACTCGCCGCAGTAAAGCGGGATATCTCTCTCCGCGGCCACCTTGACGGCCGGCTCGAACAATCCGTCAAAAAATTCAGGCCCGATCGGACGTATATCCTCGTTAAAGATCGTGTACCTGCACTCGGGATCCACGATTTTGGTCGCTTCGCGGTACTCCTCCATCGTCTTGGGATAACCGATGCGGAAGTCGAGCGGCATCCCGTCGACCCAGTAGGCGCCCTGGTGCGTGAAGATAAAGGGCTCGTAGCAGTGGAAGG
>DLYC01000054.1:1514-3117 GCA_003447895.1 Lachnospiraceae bacterium
AGCGCGATGTCATTCCACAGGTCGCGCACCTCGACCGCCACGATCTCATTGAGAAGCTCATAGGCCACAACGTCTGTGTCCCCGCTGTAGCGCTTCGCGATCGTCCTCCACATGTCAAGAAAACGCTTCTGCCTTCCTGCGTCCGTAAAGAAGATCAGCTTGTCGTCCTTGTCGAGGGGATCAAACGAATAACCGTACGTCTTGTGGATGTCCAGGATCATGTGAAGGCCGTTTTTCCTGCACCACTGAACGCAGTTGTCGATATACTGATAGCCCGCCTCGATCGGCTCGCCGTCCTCGGTCTCGATCACCGTGTAGTCCACCGGAACCCGGACATGGTCAAGCCCCATGCCCGCAATCCGCCTGATGTCCTCCTCCGTGATAAAAGTCTCAAAGTGCTCCTTCGTCGGCGCGTCAAACTGAGAGAGCCAGCCGCCGAGGTTGACGCCTCTCATATACCCTTCCATTCCTCTCATCTCTACCTCCATCTTAGTCGCACATGCCGTGCCCTTTTCCACTTACCATTATAGGAAAATGCCAAAATATTGTATATTGCAAACTCCCTCCAACACGCACAAAATCCGGCAGCGATTTCAACAATCCCATGCCGGATCCGGCAAGCGCTTCAGCCGATCCCGCGCAGCACCTTTACCATCTGCGCGGCGAAGGTCTCATGTCCCTTTTCCGACAAATGGACGGCATCAAAAGCCATCTCCAGATCCCACGATGACGCATCGGCAAACAGGATCCCCCGGCGCGCTGCCAGCTCTCTGTAAAGCCGCGTGAGTTCCCTCCCCTCGTCCCGGTAACGCTGTGCGAGGGACCGGCCGCCCGCCACATAGGACGCCTCGAAGGACCTTTCGGACAGCTCGATCTTAGGAGGTGCGATGAGAAGGATCTCAAAGCCGCCAAGCTCCGACAAAAAGTCGACAAACCCTTCCATCTCCCTCGCCGTCTTCGCGGCGCTCGGCCTCCCGGATCCCAGAAGATCGTTGGTTCCCAGCATGACACCGAAGAGATCGAAGGGCATATCCGCGAGGAGTCGCTTTCCCAGATACGTCCGGTGCACGCCCGCCGGCGGGATCACCCTTCCCGGCATGCCGTCCGCGGCGATCTCCCACTCTCCCTGCAGTGCCTTCTCAAGAATAGACGTCCAGCGCTTCTCCTTCGCGTACCGCCCCCCGTAATAATCCGCGGGATCATACCCGAATGTATTGGAATCGCCGTAGAAAAATGCCTTCTTCACTGTATGGGCTCCTTTCTCACAGGGACGGACCTGACGCCCCGGGCATTAAGATTTCCGTTTACCGGACACCATTATACCATAGGCTGTCCCGCTGTCAGCACACAATGCGCGCCTTCTTTTTCTCCGGCACCGGCAAAGTCTTCCTGCCAGAAAATCCCGAATCTTAGAATCTAATCTTAGAATCTAAGATTCGGGACTTTCCTCCGGGATCAAAAAACCCCTGCCGGATCGGTCAATCCGACAGGGGTGTTATATTTTGGCTCTGTTTCGCTATGATCAGAAATCAACGTCCAGATCGTAGTAGCAGCACTTGAGGAGCTTCTCCATCTCCTCCTGGCTGGGCTGTCTGGGGTTGGA
>DLYC01000082.1 GCA_003447895.1 Lachnospiraceae bacterium
AGATACAGGAATTGATAAAAATCGTTTCTGATCTTGAGACGGTATTCCCGGGACGCCATTTCACCATTGACGGGCATTTAGTAGGTAGCATTGGTGAAGTAATGGCAGCGTATTATTACGGTATAGATCTTTATGATGCTTCTACGGAGAGACATGATGGAGTTGTCGATGGCAGACAGGTTCAGATTAAGATTACGCAGCGGGACAATATTATGATATCTGCTGAGCCGGATTATTTGATCGTGTTATACATGAATAAGAATGGCAACATTTATGAAGTTTATAACGGTCCCGGGAATATTGCCTGGGAATCAGCCAGCATAGCGGACAGTCATAATAATCATCATATGAGAGTTAATAGGCTTATGAAGCTGGATGCTGATGTCTGTGCAGAGGATCGTATTATTGCTATTAACCCGATTGAGAAAATGAAGGCCGAATATAAAAACAAGAAGTGATGCGTGGATTTGAATGTCCTAAACCACCAGTCGGTTGTTCCTATGTCTCCCGGATGCTATGTTCTTCCCAAAGGAATATGAGCGGAATGGACAGGATCCGGAGCATGGTCATATAGAACGACATATAACGAAGACAGAAAGGAAGGAAACATTGTCTATTGAATAGAGAAAACGAAGGCTTATGTAGTATAAAGAGACAGGAAAATTATTAGGAAGAGCCACATTTAAAACAAGGAGCAACCCAAGATGATCGAGCTAAACACCTTTTCTAAAAACGAAGAAAAACTCCACCAAATCTCCGACTACCTGGAGCAGCTGAAGCACGCCTTGGTGGAGATCTCCGCCGACTATGATGAAGAGCAGGAGGATGTCTCGGACCTGCTGGGAGACGCGCTGGAGACTATGGACGATCTCATTGATATCGTGAACGAGACCGCAGATGAGATCGCGGAGCTGGAAGAATAATAGTGGGGGGAAAGAGGAAGATTCGAGATGAATGAACCTTTTCTCAAGATTGATTTGCATGGAATGACGCAGGAGGAGGCGATCCGGGTGATCGACAAGGCGATCGCCACCGCCGGGCCGGCGACGTATCACCTGCAGCTGATCCACGGGTATCATCGCGGGACGAGCCTTCGGTCCATGATCCAGGACTGGTATCGGTATGAGCCGAAGGTGAAGCGGATCATGCCCGGCGACAATCCGGGGATCACGGTGCTTGTCCTGAAGGAGCTGTACTGAGGGATGCGGTTTTGGACACTGTAGGGTTAGCAGAATGACTGACGGGGGGAGAAGATGGGAACAATAGAGTACGTCGTTGCGTCGATTGACGGGGATTATGCTTTTCTGAGGAATGAAACGCAGCAGGCGGAGGAGCTGAAGTGCGTCGCCAGGGCGCTTTTGCCGCAGGAGATCAGGGAGGGAAGCCGGCTGATCTACGAGATGTTTGAGTACAGGATGCAATCGAAGCGCAGATTATAAAATAGTGAGAAGAAGCGATTATGTGTCTTGGTGAGGAGTGGTCATGCGTCTTTTCGTTGCTGTGCGGCTGTCAGAGGAGATGAAAAAAGAAATCACTGCGACCATGCACGAGTTAAAAAAACTCGACGTCAAAGGGAAGTACGTTCCTGCGGACAATCTTCATCTGACGTTGGCGTTTATCGGGGAGACAACGGAGCCGCAAGCTGTCAAGGAAGCGCTGGCGGCGGTTAAGTGGAAGCCTTTTCGGCTGTCGCTGTCGGAGTTGGGGTGCTTTGGCGATACGATCTGGATCGGCGCGAAAGGAAATCAGGGCCTGGCCGGCGCGGCGCGAAGTGTCCGGGATGCGCTGGACGCGGCGGGGATCGATTACGATCACAAGAAGTTTGTGCCGCACATTACGCTGATCAGAAAAGCTTCCGGCAGCTGGAAGCAGGCGAAGGCGCCGAAAGATGAGATGCTGGTGAAAAACATTTTTCTCATGAAATCCGAGGTGAAGGACGGCAGGAGGGTCTATTCAGAGGTAATGGCCATATAGGGGGGAGAATGCGATGAGCAGAGTAAAAGACTTGCAGAAATATATCCATCAGGTTCTGAAGGAGAGCATCGACGGGCAGAACAAGCGCGCGAATGCGGTGGCGCATCTGCATGGGGTGGCGCTGGCAGCGGTTTTGCTGGCGAAAAAGCGCGGGGAGGACCCCGAGCTGGCGGCGATGGCGGGGCTTCTTCATGATATGTATGCTTACAAGAATGACAATTATGAGGATCATGCGCATCGCGGCGCGGACTACGCGCGGGAGATTTTGCAGGAGCTGGGGCTGACGGATGAGAGGGAGACGGAGGTCATTTGCTCGGCGATTTTCCACCATGACAGCAAGGCGGAGGTCGATGGGCCGATGGATGAGATCCTGAAGGATGCGGATGTGATTCACCATTCTTTGGGGGATCCGACGAAGGAGATCAAGCCGCATGAGGTGGAGCGGTATCACAAGCTGTGCGCGGAACTGGGGATGGCGGAGTGAAGATTCTTGTGAGTAAGAGCTTGTAGAAAAGGGAATTGCGCTGGAGTTACGGCGCTTGTGAGCAAAGGTTGTGAGTAAGGGTTTGTGAGCGGGCGTTTGTGAGGAAGGACATATAGGAGGAGGCAACATGAGTACTGCAATCATTTACTATTCCCAACATCACGGCAACACGAAGAAGCTGCTGGACGCTATCGCGGCGGCAGATCCCGGCGTGGAGCTCATCGATGCCACGAAGGAGGCCGGCGATCTGACTGGATTCGAGCGGATCGGCTTTGCTTCCGGCATTTACTTCAGCAATTTTGCGAAGCAGGTTCTCTCGTTCGCGGAGGCGAATCTGCCGGCGGGGAAGCCTGTCTTCTTCATTTATACGCATGGGGCGCCCGGGGGCGACTTCCTGAAGGGGATCCGCTCGATCACCGAGAAAAAGCACTGCCCGGAGCTCGGCGAGTATCGCTGCCAGGGGTTTGATACCTTTGGGCCATTTAAGCTTGTCGGCGGGATTGCGAAAGGACATCCGACCG
>DLYC01000151.1 GCA_003447895.1 Lachnospiraceae bacterium
CATCCTGAAAGCCGCAAGCTTCAAACCCGGAAGCCTGAAGTGTATAAACCATAAGCTCCCTGATACTGCTGTCATCCTCCACACAATAAATCATATGAAGCCTCCTTCCGCACTTTTGTACAAAAATGCTATCGCTTGATTGTTAATCCTGTGATCTTTTTCTTGTAAATTCTACATAAAGTTCCTGCCTAAAAAAGCGGCTTCCGGTTTTTTCCAGAGGCCGCTACATCTTTAATCATTTATTTTCCAGTGGCCATATCGTTTGCCACCAACCCGTTCTATTCGCCCGGCTTCTTTAAGAACATTAATATATTCATCAATCAACAATATAGTTTTAAATTCTTTCGTCAAACTTCGATTCTCTCTAATAGTGATAGTGCACTGCTAATTATCTATTGTATCATTGGCGTAACATTCATCTATCATTTAGTATCACTGAGCATTTTCTGGAAATAAAATATCCTTAAGTTCCTCCAAAGCATCCTTTTCGATTTCCCTTGCCAACGCCGGGGCAATGCCAAAGTATTTGGCAGTAAACCTCCGCTGTTTCTTGTCTGATTCAAAAAACCTCCTGGCGATATATCGCTGGCTCGTTATATCCAGCTCTCGGATAGCATCCGTGATCCTCTGTCTTTCTTCGTTTCGGAAGTAGAACTCCTCTGGGGTTTCGGTATAGATGTTATGGTTCCGATACTGATCGGAGTCTTCTCCGATGAGCAGCTTTTCCTTCTCGCTGGCTGTCAGACAGCCTTTTCCCCCCATCTCTTCTTCGCTGTCCTCATAAATGGACTTACAGTTCTCCCTGAACCAGATACAGAATCCCAGATATTCTTTGATCCTCTTATCCACAGCTTTGACCGCAAAGGCAGTGAGCGGTACGCCCTTTTCCGGGTCGTACCGCTCCTTCGCTTCGATCAGGGCTTCCAAAGAATCAGGGATCAGGTCTTCCTTATCAAGGTAACAGATATTATATCGTTCTTACCTGATGGGACATTCCCCTGCAATCAACATGACGAATTACAGCTGCAAGCGCAGGGAAAACACAGAGTATATCGGTAAAGTGCTCAATGACTGGAACGCAAAAGCAAAGGAAAAGAGAGAAAAGACTGCTCTTGCGCGCTCTTGCGAACCGGAGCGCTGATCTCCAGAGAAAAGAAAAAGCTCAGAAGCCGCATATTTACTGGCTTCTGAGCTATGGAGCATATGGGATTCGAACCCACGACCTCCTCCATGCCATGGAGGCGCGCTCCCAACTGCGCCAATGCCCCGTCAACGTGAATATATTATCAGAAAGGGCGCATCATTTCCACTGTTTTTTTCATGAGCGCGAATCGCCGGAAGGATTCCGGAGAAATCGGTCAGATCGCCGGAAGGATTCCGAAGAGATCGATCAGATCGCCGGAAGTCCCGGTCAGGCGCTGTCACGCCTCCGCCAGCATAATGAGGCTCTCGGCCTCCTGGTCGCGGCGCCTGTCCGTGAGGAACTCGCGGTCGCCGTCGAGCGTGATCTGTGCGATGTCTTCGGGCTCATAGACCGCACCGGGGTGGAAAAGGAGTTCGAGCTCGGCATCACGGGCTGCCGCTTCCGCCTCGAGGTCGGCGCGAATGGCCGAGACGTTGGTCGGATTCATGCGGCCGGAGCACATGACGCCCGCGAAGACGGCGGGATTCTTGAGGCACGGCGCGAAGGCCGTGTTTTTGTATTTGCGGAGGTTCCGACGGGCGCAGAAGTTGAGCACGAGGACCTTGATCCGGTTGATGAAGGCCTGGTCTGTGAGCTCGCTGCGGTGCTTTCTGTAAATGGAAGGGACCTCCGCCGGAATGCGGATGTTCGCGATCTGCAGGTTTTCCGCAGCGGCCGCATCCATCATGGCGTCAAAGACGACCGGCGCCATGTGCGTGTGCGTGTGGCTGTCGAGCCGGACGTCGTCCGCCGGCATGTAAGGAAGGCAGGCGCGGATCTGGGCCCGGAACTCCCGGCAGATCTGCCTGCGAAGCCTGGTCCTGCCCGGTAGATAGGAACCGAGAAACAGCTTTCCGAAGCCGATCCGGAAGATGCCTTTATCATCCGTGAGAAGCGAAACTTGATCCGGGGCACAAAGCGCTCGCCCTTCGACCAAATTAAGATGGACCGTGATCCGAACTCTCCGCACGCCGCCCTGCTCTGAGGCAGATCCCCCCGGAACACGCTCCATAAAACCCGGATTCCTCGCAGCCGGTGCAGTCCCACTGCCCACAAGCACCCCGGCCTCCTCCAGCATCTTCATGCACTCACCCAGATAAGGGCTGTTCGGCATGATGCTGACACCGTTGCACGCACCATCCGTGATGCACGTCAGTATTCTTTTGCTCTGTTCAACAAATAAACCGTAATCGTCGGCGTGATATTCAACCATGGTTCTCAACAAATCGTATCTGTTTATTCCGCCCGGCGCACTCCCCGCCAGGGCCGATCAAAAGCCAGCTAAGGAATCAGCGTCAAACCGCCGCTCACCTCTCAGCCGGCTCTTCCCCATCCGTCGTCTCCGCCAGAATATACTGCGGCCTCTGCCGCACTTCGTCGAAGATTCGCGCCACGTAGTAGCCGATGATGC
>DLYC01000272.1 GCA_003447895.1 Lachnospiraceae bacterium
GGCAGCGCTTTCCGGTACTCCATCACCTTCTTGTGGGAAGCCCCTTCCTTGTCGTATACGAAATTGCTGATCAAAAGGTCCAGAGACTCTTCCTGACCTGCACCGCTGTACTCTCTGAGCGTATCAAGAATCATCTTGAAAGCGCTCGCCTTCAATTTGTCATCACTGTCCACCACTTTGAAATACAGTCCGGTGGCGTTCTCGATTCCGGTATTGACTGCGCCGCCATGCCCCTTATTGGGCTGGTGGATCGCCCTGATCATTCCCGGATGTTCCTTCTCCAGCCTGTCGGCGATCTCCGCCGTCTTATCCTTAGATCCGTCATCGACAATCAGGATCTCCACTTCCTCGCCGCCTGCAAGTAGTGACTCGACGCATTTTTCCATGTAGTCCTGAGAATTATAGCAGGGTACGGCAATGGTTAATAGCTTCATTAGCTTTTCCTTCCTTTTAACAATACTGGCTTAATATTATACCATATCTTGTCAAATAAGCCACATCCGATCTTCTGCTCAGCGCCTTTGCGCACCGGCATTCTCCGCCGGGAGCCTTACAAGGTACGCGCTGAAAGCGGAGGGCACGCAGTATTTTTCCCGGATTTCCTCCTCGTCCGCCATAATAAAAGGGATCCTGTCCTCGTAAAAGGAATCCGCCTGTACTTCATACCCTGTCATTTTCCAGATCTTGTGGGTAAACACATGCTCAGCATCACACAGCTTCGTGATGCGAAGAGGTTCCACGCTGTGTTCGCGGAGCCATCCGGCCGCCTCCTCAGCGCTCAGGATCCCCTTTTCGTTGGGAAACTCATAAAGACCTGCCAAAAGACCTCTGCCGGGCCTTTTTCTCACGGCGGTCTTCTCTCCGCTCCTGATCACAAATACTGTCAGGTGCTCTGTCTTCTTTTCCTTTTTGTCCGGCATGACCGGGTATTGAGCTTCGCGGCCGCTCCGTTCCGTGTGCGCCCTGCAAAGCCCTGCCAGAGGGCAGCTCCCGCAGAGCGGCTGCGTGTTCGGAAGGCACACAGTTGCTCCCAGGTCCATGAGCGCCTGGTTGAAATTCCCGCACTGCCCTTCCCCCGAATCCCTTTCCGGCTCCGGCATCCGCTCCTTATAGAATGAAAATGCCGATTGAAAGGCCTTGGGATCCCGGATATTCGCCCCGTATCTCTCCAGTCTTGCGTAGACGCGAAGGAGGTTTCCGTCAACCGCGGGGATCCGCTCACCGAACGCGATCGAGGCGATCGCGGCTGACGTGTACTTTCCGATTCCCGGGAGCTTTACGAGTCTCCCGCTGTCGGAGGGAATCTGCCCGTCATATTTTTCCATGATCTCCACTGCCGCGCGGTGGAGGTTCCTGACCCGGCTGTAGTAGCCAAGTCCCTCCCAGAGCTTCAGGCAGGTATCCTCACCCGCTTCCGCCAGCGCCTTCACATCCGGAAGAACGCCCAGAAAACGCTCATAGTAAGGGATGACTGCAGAGGCCCTGGTCTGCTGGAGCATGATCTCCGACAGCCACACATGATACGGCGTCGGCTCCTCTCTCCAGGGCAGGTTTCTCTTATTTTTCTGATACCATTTCAGAAGATTGTCCGATAATTCGCTCACATTCTTCACTCTCCCCCCCGGGCCGAGTGCCTGACGATGATCATCTGGGCGGCGAAGTCCGCGTCCATCCTTCCGCTTTTACTCTCGTAATCCGCTTCCGCGCACTCCTCCAGCGCTTCCATCAGTTCGTCCGTCGAATAGAACCTGAGCGCGGGTTTATATTTTTTCGAAACTATATAAGGGGGCAGACCGATCTTCTTCGCGATCTCGGAATCCGCCATTTTCCCGCTCATCTCCTTGATCTTAAGAAGCTGTGAGAATTGTCTCCTCATCAAAGTGATGATGACCTGGGGCGGCGTCCTCAGCGCATAGAGCTCCATGTAGACAGAGAGCGCTTTCTTTCGGTCCCTCATGGCGATCGCCTCGATCATCTCAAAGATCCTGTCCTTGATCCTGGGGCTGCACACCTCCCGGATCTCCTTTTCGGTGATCTCTTTTTTGCCAAGGCAGTAACAGCAGAGCTTCTCCGCTTCCGACGCGATACCCATCATATCGTCCCCGGTGTAATCGAGAAAGACAGCGAGCGTCCTTCCCGAGACGGCAAGTCCCGACTTTCGAAAGAGCCCTCCCGCCCAGGCGCGCAGGTCTGCCTCCTCGGGCGTCGTACACTCGAGGATCTCTCCGGTATTATCTTTTCGGCATTTGTCGATTGCCTTGTAGAGCCTGCCCCTCTTGTCAGCGCTCTCCTCGACAAAGATCAGCGCAGTGGATTCCGGAATCTCCGGTATAAAATCGGCAAGCTTCTCCGCCTCCGCGGCGATGGCCGCGGAAGTCCTGGTCCCCTTTGCTGTCTTCGAGGCGGATTTGGGGTTCAAAAGCCCCGTGTTCTCAAGTACGATCACCCTTCTGTCCGCAAAGAAGGGAAGGGTCATGGCCATCTCTGTGATCTCTCTGGCTGTGACATCCGATCCGCTGTAGCGGGACAGATTCATGGCGTCTCCGTCGCCCATCAGCGCCTTAACAAGCTTCTCCTTGTTCTGAAGGCGCAGATAGGCCTGCTCTCCGCTGAGAAGATAGACGCGCCTGTAATCACCGCTTTTGAGCTCTTCATTCAGTTTTCTCTGTGCGGATGCGAAATCCGGCTTCGTTGCCTTTGCAGCCATTTAGTCACCTGCATTGTTCTTTTTCATTACTTCATTGAAAGACATTCGTACCGATTTGTCAATAAAATGTCCCGACAGAATAGATTCCCCTGCCATCCCGTCAGATATCCGCCACAAATTATTCATAAAATGTCTGAACAGAATATCCCCGCCTTCCGTCTGTCGTCACACAGATCTGTCCTTCCTTCCTCGTGTCATAAATTCTCATTCCGGCCTCCTCGAGGCGCTCCACGGTCTCCGCCGCGGGATGCCCGTATCGGTTTCCTTTCCCGCAGGAGATCAGCGCCGCGTCGGCAAAGATCCTGTCCAGAAATGCCTGCGTCGTCCCTCCCGCGCTCCCGTGATGGGCCGCTTTCAGAATATCGACATGAATCTCCCGGTCTCCCAGGTAAGCCAGCAGATCTGCCTCCCCCCGGTTTTCCAGATCCCCTGTCAGGATTGCTCCGAAATTCCCGTATGTGAGCTGAAGGACCACGGAATACTCGTTGGCGTCCTCATAAGAGGCGTTCTTCGCCGGGTGTATGCATTGCAGAATGAGTTCTCCATCTGTGAAAGTCATTCCCCGGTACAGATAGCTGATCGGAATTCCTTTTCGGTCGCAGATCTCCTCGATCTTCAGATAGGTTTCACCCTTTCGCTCCTGTAGAACCGACGGCAGCGCGATATTTTGGATCCGGATTCCTCCCGGCTCATCCGACTGCTCGAGGAGTTCCAAAAGCCCGCTGCAATGGTCCAGGTCATCGTGGGTCAAAATGCAGTAGTCAATTCCTGAGATGCCGTGACAGCGAAGGAACGGGATCTCTATATTCTCTCCGACACTGTTTTTGGAGGAGCTTCCCCCATCGATCAGGATCGTACATTTTCCCTTCTCATCCCTGGTCCGTACGCAGATTCCGTCTCCCTGCCCTACATCCAGCATGTAAAGGGCAAAGGGAGGCTCATAGCGAAGCCCTAAGAGCAGTGTCACTGCCACCGCCATACAGGCAAAGTGCACAGCACTTCTTTTCTTGTTCGGGATTTCCCGAAGATTCCTGTCCAGGACTACGGTTCCGATCAGCGCGAAGTAGACAGCGATCACCAAGGCGGGAGGCCTTCCCGGTGTCAAGGTGCTCAAGGGGAGCTTTTCGGTAAGTGTGCACAGCTTTTCATAGAAAAGCAGAATCAGGACAGGCAGTTCTCCGACTATGCCCGCGCCGGTTTGTGAAACTGCACTTAACCATAACCCGGTCGGGAGCATTCCGGCGATCACCCCAAGAAGCAGGGACAGACCCCCGCTGACTATGATCCCGGGAGCCAGAAAGATCACGATCACATTCAACAAAACGCTGTAGAGCGGAAAGGTGTAGAAAAAAAGGAGCTGCACCGGAAGTGTAAAGAGAGGGATCGCAAGCGGCTTGGCCGCTTTTGGGATCACGGGAATGAGAAGCGCCGCTGCCGCCACCGCGGCAAAAGAAAACAGAAATCCGCTGTGGAGAAGATAACATGGCTGTTCGATCAGCATCAGTGCCATAGCGATCGACATGGCCGTCAGCATGTCGTAGGTCCTTCCGACAGCTCTTGCGCACATACGAAGGCCAAACATGACAAGTGCCCTCACGCAGGACGTGTGCATGCCCGTCATGACACCGTACAGGTAAAGCAAAGCGACAGAAATCCAGCAAGCTGCCGGGGCGGGCACTCTGCCCTTTCGAAGGGACATATAGATACCTGATCCGATCAGGGAGATGTGAAGGCCCGATATACAGAGCACATGCACGATCCCGGACATCTGAAACCGCTCCTTGAGCGCCGGATCCACAAGACTCGTCTGTCCAAGAAGAATCGCCTTGAGGGCCGACGCGGCAGTCATTCCCCGTTCCCCCTTCCCTTCATAAATCGCATCGATCCGCTCCGACAGGAAGCTCCTGATCCCGTACATTGTGGACTTAACAGGATTCTTTTCAGCGGTATATGCAGTGACGGATGCTTCATCAAGAGAAAACAAATATCCCTGAATGCAGCTGTTATAAAGAAAGGGATCATATTCGCCGTCATTGGAAGCCCTTCGAAACAGCTTCAGCTTCCCCCTGATCCTGATAAGGGATCCGATCCGCGCCATATCCTCCTGCCTGTCAAGGTTGTCCCTGATCCTGCACAGAGCTTTATCCCCGCGGCGCACCTCTATCCTGATACCTTCCGGTATACCGGAATCAACGGTGAAATCCTCGAGCGTCAGGTTCAGATACAGCTCCCCGTCCGATGACGATACAGCTCTCTCTATCCACCCGACAGTCCCAAGAAGGGTCACATAGCGTCCCTCAGCCTTTTCTGTAACGGTAGGTGAAGGCGGCACCAAATAAATACTGATTGCAGTAAAGACTGCAAAGAGCACGGCAAGAAGGCAAAGAGGTCTTCGCAATTTTTCCTCCTACGCGTCCGCTTTCCTATAGCGGAAGAAATTGAGATGATGGAATCATTGCGCCGGAACCGGCACAGACTGGACCGAACGGTCCGAATACGGTAATGATAAATCTGATTCCGCCTGTTTTCAAGGGCAATTCCTGCGTGATGGTAAATCTGCTTCAAGAGATTCCCCTTCAAATCTTTCATTGGCTGCCTGGATCACCTGTTCCGGAACGATCTTCATTTCTGTTTCATCGCTTTTACGGAGAAATTACTGTTTTTCCTAATTTTCTCCGTAATTTTCAGTGATACCGGTCTTTGAGATGTGCTGTCTGGATCGTCAATCTCCGGATTTTACGGAGAAATTCAAGATTTTCCTGTTTTTCTCCGTAATTTTCATTTCTCACCGCTCCTGAGAAGCTTGCTCCCGCCCCCCGCTCCTCTGATTTTACGGAGAAATTTAAGATTTCCTTATTTTCCTCCGTAATTTTCATTTCTCACCGCTCCTGAGAAGCTTGCTCCTGCCCCCCAATCCTCTGCATTTACGGAGAAATTCAAGATTTTCCTGTTTTCCTCCGTAATTTTCAATTCTCTCCGCACCTGAGAAGCTTGTTCCTGCCCCCGCTCCTCTGCATTTACAGAGGAATTCAAGGTTCCCTTGTTTTCCTCCGTAAAATTCAATTTCCGGATCCTGTACCCTGTGCGGCAGACTCCCCGAACGCACGCAAAAAGGTCCGGAGAACAGATTCTGTCATCTGTCCTCCGGACCAAAGAAATTGAAACTCAAATAAAGAACGTGAAATGTCCGCTGCCTGGCTGCAGTCTACTCTTTGCCGTCCTCTCCTTCCGACTGCCCCTCCACAATGCCGGTGTTCATCCTGAAACTTCCGGTGAGGGAAATGGTCTCCCGAAATACCGTGTCTGTCTGGCCGTCGACGCTGATCTGCACCGCGTCAACAGACGGAAGCTCACACAGAGAATTGACGATCGAGTAGATTGCTGTCTGCGCCGTCACCTCATAGGGATCCGTGAGAAATTCACCGCTGAGATTGGCATAGCAGATGCCGTCTCTTACCGTGACATTGATCACCTTGGTCTCGCTGTTCACCGTCGGATAGGCAAAGCTTCCGTTGGGCCCCTGGATCACCTGCTCCAGAACGATCCTCTCAAGCGGCATGTTGCTGTTGTAAACGACATTCCGGAAGGCATCCACCAGCTTTTCTCCGGATTCGTCGGCAAAGTACAGATGGAGCCGCACTCTCTCATAGTTTCGCATTTCCGTGTTGGAATTGTAGATAAACTGAGTCGGTTCCATGATCCCGGGATCTTCGCCGTCCGCGTCGTGGAATGCTTCTCCGTCCACGGTAAAGTAAACGCCGTCGACTTCCGCAAAGCTGCACAGTGTGTTGACGATCGCCGTCCTTGTGAGCACTTCTTCCACGGCACTGAGATCGTAGTACTCCCCGGAGAGATTCAAAGTCACGATCTTTCCGAGGGTCTCACTGGAGATCAGGCGAAAACCCGTGACAGGAGCTGCCAGATCCATTTCCGTCGGCTGGACACAGAGCTTTCCGATCAGTTCTTCAATGATCTGTTCTCTGCTGTCCGCCTTGGGCGTATACTTTCGCTCCTGGAGGGCATAGTCCGATTTTCCGAGGTAATAAATACTGATCCCGGTCTTGTCGGCCCCACTCTTTCCGCATGAACTCAGAAGAAGGCACAATATGATAGTTGTCAGACACATCCGTGCCCAGGTTAATGATCTCATAGTAATCGATAATGGCAGACGCTCCCGTGAACGCTCTGTCCCGCCAAAAGCCTGCTTTCTTATACTGCTGCGCCGCCTGACGTCTTCTTCTGACCGGACGCCTGCGCCCCCGCCGAAGACGGTCTCTTCCTCCGGACGGGCGCCTGCCTTCCCTCCGCGGATGGATTCTTCCTCCTGACGGATGCCTGCGCTCCTTCAGTAGACGGCCTCTTTTTCCGGGCGGGTGCCTGCGCTCCCTCTGCGGAAGGTCTCTTCTTCTGACCGGACGTCTGTGCTCCCGCGCCCGAAGGTCTCTTCT
>DLYC01000214.1 GCA_003447895.1 Lachnospiraceae bacterium
GTCTATTATATCAACAAGGGATATCCTGACTTTCGGAAGGTGGAGATTCTCTCCCAGAATGAGGAATACGCCATTGTGGAGCCAAACTCCATGTACGGACTTCAGGAGTACGATTATATCGTTCTCTATGCGGACTCGATTCACATGAACAGCTATTATAACTGACATTGACCGCGGGATCGACAGTGAAACAGACGGCGGTATCCGCGGTACTGCTCAGCAGAAAGGATGACAGATCTTGATCAGCAATAATATTGACCTTATAGAACAGAGAATAGAAGCGGCCTGCAGCAGGGCCGGCAGAGACAGGGATTCCGTGACACTGATCTGTGTGACCAAGACGAAACCGATCGATATGCTTCGCGAGGCATACGGGAAGGGACAGCGGGATTTCGGCGAGAACAAGGTTCAGGAGATCCTCCGCAAAAAGCCTGAACTTCCGCAGGATATACGGTGGCACATGATCGGGCATCTTCAGAGAAACAAGGTTCGGCAGCTGATCGGACAGACCTGTATGATCCACAGCGTCGACAGCCTGCGGCTCTTAGAGACGATCAGCGAAGAGTCCGTAAAGGCAGGTATCGTCATGCCGATCCTGATCGAGGTCAATGTCGCGGGGGAGGAGAGCAAATACGGCGTCCCTGTCCCGGAGACGGAGGCGCTTGTGAGAGAGGCTTCCTTGCTGAAAGGCGTGCATGTGGAGGGGCTTATGACGATCGCGCCATATACGGAAGACCCCGAATCGAACCGGGTCCATTTTGCGAGGCTCAGGCAATTAGCAGTTGACATCAATGAAAAATGCATCGATAATGTTTCTATGGGTGTTCTTTCAATGGGAATGACAGGTGATTTTGAAGTCGCGATCGAAGAAGGCGCGACCCATGTCAGAATCGGGACCGGCATCTTCGGAGAGAGAATTTATACCTGAATGAATTAAAGGAGTAATGCTGATATGAGTGTAATGGATAAGATCCTGAATGCCATGAAATTCAATGACGACGAAGATTATGATGAAGATGACGAGCTGGAGGATGAGGACTTCTACGGAGACGAGGAAGACCAGCCGTCTGACAGAAACAGCAAAAAGCAGGAAAGGGCATCCCGTTCAGCTGTAACAGCTGCGGATGATGACGATTTCAGCAAGGAAACTGTGGCTGCACCCAAGCCGCGCAAGCGTTTCGCCGCTCCGTCCGCTGACAGCAGAAACAGTTCGAGAAATGACCTTAGAACCGATTTCAGGACAGACACAAGAACCGACTCTGATACCGATTCTGTGTCCGGACGCGTGAAAAAGCAATATTCGGAGGCAGGAATGGAAGTCTGTATTATTAAGCCCACATCGGTAAATGACGCTCGCGACGTGACCGACACGCTTCTTTCAAACAGCACAGTAGTCCTGAACCTGGAGGGACTCGATGTTGAGATCGCGCAGAGGATCATTGATTTCACTTCCGGTTCGTGCTACGCCGTACACGGAAATGTTATGAAGATCTCCCACTACATTTTTGTGATCACACCTGCGAATGTCGATGTTTCCGGAGACATCTCAACAGCGATCAGCGGTACGCGAAACAGCGATTCCGGCTCCCTCAATATGCCCTATGGCGGAAGGAACTGAGGAATCGAATCGCTTTCAAATCGTGGTATTCGAATCATGACAGTTGTATATCTGAAAGCGCACCCGGTTCAGTGGTGCGCTTTTTTTCGGCAAAGCAGGCTCCTGTCTGAGGGCAGAGAAGTGGCTTAAGGTGTCCGAATCCGATTCCCCGGTTCGGATTGAACAATTGGGTCACCGCTCTATTTGTTCATTAATCAGGCGAGTCAATATTTTGGCTGAGATTCGTCCGTACACATACAATAATGACTGTCCGAGTCAATAACACATATCAGGAGGACATTTTATGAAATCAGACACAGGACGCAGAATCAAGGCTGCCGCACTCTATGCAGTCCTTCTGTTTGTCGATCTTTTTGCAAAAACATGGGCCGCCCGCGCGCTCAGTGACGGACGGCATGTTCCGATCATAAAGGGAGTTCTGGAGTTCTATTATATTGAGAACAGAGGCGCGGCTTTCGGCATCTTCCAAAACGGTACAGCCATTCTGAGCGCTATATCGTTGATTGCCGTTATCGCGCTGATCATCGCCTATCTCCGCATCCCGGACGGGCCAAAATACCTTCCCCTTCGTCTGATCGCCGTCTTTTTGTGCGCCGGCGCCGCCGGGAACCTGATCGACAGAATAACCCTTCACTATGTAAGGGACTTTATCTATTTCTCGCTGATCGATTTTCCTGTCTTTAATGTCGCGGATATCTATGTGACCGTATCCGTCTTTTTCCTGATCCTTCTGATCCTGTTTTACTACAAGGATGAGGATCTTCAGTTTGGCGAACAAAAAGAGCAGTAGGAGGCGGCATGGAACAGCTGAATGAATTCAGAGTCACTGAAGAGTATGAGGGGGAGAGGCTCGATGCCGTGCTGGCGGCGCTCTGCGAAGGGCAGTCCAGAAGCTATCTCAAGTCCATGATCAAAGAAGGGAACGTTCTTCTGAACGAAAAAGACGCAAAGCCCAGCACAAAGGTCCGCGAAAACGACAAGATCCTGCTTACGATTCCCGAAAAGATCATACCGGATATAGAACCCGAAAATATTCCTCTGGATATTCTTTATGAGGACGACGACGTCCTGGTTGTCAATAAGCCAAAGGGCATGGTCGTCCACCCGGCGCCGGGCCATTACTCGGGTACGCTCGTGAACGCGGTCATGTACCACTGCGGAGACAGCCTTTCCGGCATAAACGGCGTGATGAGGCCGGGAATTGTGCACAGAATCGATCGGGATACGACAGGAAGCATCATCATCTGCAAGAATGACGCCTCGCACAACAGCATTGCCAGGCAGCTGAAGGAGCACACGATCGTCCGCCGCTATTATGCCATCGTCTATGACAATATCGCGGAAGACAGCTTTACGGTGGATCTTCCCATCGGACGGGACAGCAAAGAGAGAAAGAAGATGGCTGTGAGAGCGGACGGAAAAAGGGCTGTGACCCATTGCCGGGTTCTTACGCGGTTCGGGGATTTCACCTACGTGGAATGCCGTCTTGAGACGGGAAGAACTCACCAGATCCGCGTCCATATGGCCTATAAGCACCATCCGCTCCTGGGGGATGAGGTGTACGCCGGGAAGCGGAAATCGCCCTTTCACACGCAGGGACAGTGCCTCCATGCCGGGATCCTCGGCTTTGTGCATCCGACAACAGGAGAGTACATCGAGACCCACGCGCCGCTTCCCGCCTATTTTGAGGAAATTCTCAGCAAATTAGACAATAAATAATTGGCCGTACAGAATTTCTTATAAGATTTGCATAATCAAAATATTGAAGGTATAATAAATACAGCAGATCGGATTAGCTGATGGAGGTGCGTTATGAAGACAATCATCACGATCGGAAGACAGTACGGGTCCGGCGGAAGAGAGGTCGGACAAAAGCTTGCGCAGCATTACGGTATCAATTTCTATGATTCCGAACT
>DLYC01000301.1 GCA_003447895.1 Lachnospiraceae bacterium
TCCTGAGCTCGATCTGAGAGTAGTCCGCGTCCGCGAACCGCATTCCCTCGGAGGGGATGAAGGCCTTCCGGATCTTCTTTCCCATCTCCGTCTTCATGGGGATGTTCTGCAGGTTCGGATCCGTCGAACTGATCCTTCCCGTAGCCGTGATCGTCTGGTTAAAGCTTGTGTGGATCCTTCCGTCCGGCGCCACAAAGGCCGTCAGGCCGTCCGCATAGGTGGATTTGAGCTTGGTAACGGCCCTGTACTTCAGGATGTCGTCGACAACCGGATAATCCGGCGCCAGCTTTTCGAGGACGCCCGCCGCGGTCGAATACCCTGTCTTTGTTTTTTTGCCGCCCGGCATGCCGAGTTTTTCAAACAGGATGACGCCGAGCTGCTTGGGGGACGCGATGTTGAACGTCTCTCCGCAGGCCTCATAGATCTTCGCGGAGAGGGCATCCGCCTCTTCGCCCAGCTGCGCGCTGTATTCGGCGAGCGCGGAGGGCCTGATCCGGATCCCGATCCTCTCCATGTCATAGAGAATAAAGCTGAGGGGCCGCTCGATGTGCCTGTAGAGCGCGGTCATCTCCTCGCGCTCCAGCCTGTCGGCGACGGGCCCTGCCGCCCGGCTTAAGACCGATGCCATCTGGCACGCGTAGCGGATCAGTTCCTCTCTCTTTTCAGAAAAAGCCTCCTCCGCCGTCCTCTTCTCAAAGAGCTGCTTCCATGTGGGATAGGACTCCTCCAGATATTCGGACGCCGTCATTTCCGGCTGATAGCTGCTCTCGAGAGGATTACAGAGATAGCACATGATCAAAAGATCGAAGAGCCCTTCCAGACGGATCCCGCCCCTGAACTCCGCGCCGTCCGTGATCCCCCAGAGCGGGTACTGATTCTTGATCCCGAAAACCGCGATCGCGGCAGGCTCCTTCTTTTCTCCCGCCTTTTCAGCCCGCATGCAGGCGCCGTGCACTTCGCGTCTCAATCGGGAGAGCATGTCCCGCAGCGCGTCTTCACTGATGGCGTCTTCCTCCCCGGACCTGTCCGTCTCCACAAAGACCGCCTTTTTGCCCGTGCAGAGCGCGGCGCCGGGCAGTCTGTCCGGAGCGCCCGCCATAGAATTGACCGCGCCTCCCACAGGATAGACGCCGAGACAGAAGGGGCTGTCCTTTGAGGCATCTGCGATCTTTCCAAGAAGCTCCTTCTCGAGATCTTCCGCCTCACTTCGCTTTGTGAGCACACGGACCGAGAGCTCCTCGTGTCCGGCCGCGGCCGCTGCCGTATCAAAGCGGGGAAGGAGCGCCCTGAAGTTCAGCTCCGTAAAGAGCGTGAAGGCTTCCGGCGTAAAGAGATTTCCGACGCGCGCGCTCTCCCAGTCGATCTCTATGGCGCAGTCCGTCCGGATCGTCACAAGAAAGAGGCTCATCCTTGCAAGATCCTCGTTTTCCGCAAGATTCTTTTTGAGCGCGGGCTTTTTGATCTCATCGAGATGACTGTATACGCCGTCCACACTGCCGTAATCCACGATCAGCTGCGTGGCCGTCTTCTCTCCGACTTTGGGGACGCCGGGGACGTTGTCCGAGCTGTCCCCCATCAGCGCCTTCACATCGATAAAGGCTCTCGGGGTGACCTTATAAGTCTCAAGGACATCACCTGCGTAGTAATTCTCTACGACCGTCTGCCCCTGCCTGGTCTTGGGGATCCGGACGCAGATGTGGTCCGTCGCGATCTGTAGAAGGTCCCTGTCGCCGGATACGAGCGCCACATCCATTCCCTCCGACTCCGCGCGTCTTGCGAGGGTTCCCAGGATGTCATCGGCTTCAAGGCCCGCCTGCTCCCGGATCTCGACGCCCATTGCCCTCAGCACTTTTTTGATAAGCGGGACCTGCTCCCGCAGTTCCGGCGGCATGGGCTTTCGTGTGCCCTTGTATTCGGCGTAATGCTCATGCCTGAACGTCGGCGCGTGCACGTCGAAGGCGACAGTCAGGTAATCGGCCTTCTCCTCATCCAGTATCTTCAGCAAAATATTGAGAAACCCGAATACAGCGCCCGTGTGGACGCCTGCCGCATTGGTGAGATCCGGCATTCCGTAAAAGGCCCTGTTGAGTATACTGTGTCCGTCCACAAGGACCAGTTTCTTTCTTTCCATTTCTGTCTTTATCCTTTCTGCTCACTGGTAAAACAGCACCAGGCACAGCACGATCACGAAAAAAGCCGACGTAATGATCTCCGCGGCTATAGCTGTTCTCTGTACGCCTCTTCGAAGGCGCAGTCGGTTTCTCTGCGTCTCCATCACTTTTTCGAGGTCCTTGTCAACATCAAAGGTTTCTCCCGATTCCATTCTCTCGAGGCCTTCATAGATGAGGTACTGCGTCCTAAGTTCATCCATGCAGTCGCCGCACTCCTGCGTGTGGTTCAAAAATTCGGACAGCTTGTTCTCATCGAGCCCGTCGTGGAGAAACTCCTGGATCAGTCCGCTGAATTCTTTACAGTCCATACTCTCCTTTCTATACCGGTTACGGCCGGGGCGAAAGGCCCCGGCGCGGCTCACTCAGATTGGTCTTCAGACAAGATTTCCCGGACCGAATGATTCGGGAAGAAGCTCCTCAAGCGTCTTCTCCACATAGTCCTCTTCACTTTTGGCCACGATCACGCGGAGCGCATCGGGCTGCGAAAACTCTCTCATGAACTGGCGGCAGGCCCCGCAGGGATAGCTGTAGCCCTCCGGCACTTCGCTCTTTCCTCCCGTGACCGCGATTGCGGTAAAGGAGGTGTGCCCCTCGCTGATGGCCTTGGCCATTGCCGTTCTCTCCGCGCAGATCGTAATGGGATAGGAGGAATTCTCGATGTTGCACCCCGTATAGATGCTTCCGTCGCTGCACAGTACGGCCGCTCCGACACTAAAGCCGGAATAGGGAGCGTAGGACTTCTTTCTCATTCTGACCGCTTCGCGGATGAGCCGGCTCTCCGTGCTCTTTGTCTGGTCCTTCTGATTCATCGCGCAGCCTCCCCGTCTTTTTTGATCAGGATCCTGATCGCCTCGATGGCCGTCCGGATGGCGTCGTCCGTTCCGTGAACGATCGGGTTGGGAAGTCCCTTCGCGGCCCTTGTCTGGTTGGCCATGGTAAGAAGGACCGTTCCTGTCCGGATCTTTCTGTAGGCCCCGACAATAAAGAGCGCGGCGGATTCCATCTCCGAAGCCAGGCACCCCATCTTCATGTACGCGTTCCACTTCTGAAGAAGGATCTCGCTCTGCGGAAGGAGCTCCGGATTGTGCTGTCCGTAGAAGGCGTCCTTACAGTGGACAACGCCGATGTGGTGTCTTAGCCCGAGGCTTATTGCCGCCTCTTCCAGGGCGTTTGTGACCACATGGTCGGCGACAGCGGGATACTCCAAAGGCGCGTATTCTCTGCTGGTTCCCTCCATGCGGACCGCGCCGTTTGCGATCACGAGATCGCCGCTCATCACTTCTTCCTGCATGCCGCCGCAGGTTCCGACGCGGATGATGGTGTCCGCCCCGCAGTTTACGACCTCTTCGATCCCGATCGATGCGGAAGCTCCGCCGATCCCGCTCGAGATCACGCTCACTTTGACTCCGTCAAGCGTTCCGGTGTAGGTGACATATTCGCGGTTGTCCGCGATCAGGACCGGGTTTTCAAAATACCGCGCGATCTTGGCGCATCTCTTCGGATCACCCGGAAAGAGCACATAACGTCCCACTTCCCCCGCAGCAACCTGGATGTGATATTGTCTCAAAGGATCTAAAGAATATGCAGGTATCATGGTCTTCTCCTTTCCTTATCTGAGAACCCGTCTCAGGACGTAACGAAGCGTAAGTACATCGACAGGTTTTGTTATATAGGCGTCCATGCCGCAGTCCTCCGCCTTGAGACGGTCCTCCGTAAAGGCATTGGCTGTCATGGCGATAATGGGGATCTGCGCCCTGCTGTCAGGAAGGCACCTGATCCTCTGCGCGGCTTCATACCCGTCCATGACGGGCATCTGAATATCCAT
>DLYC01000176.1:0-5071 GCA_003447895.1 Lachnospiraceae bacterium
CGATCCTGTAAGCTTCGTCAGCTTTGATATTGCGTGCTGTGTAGATCAGCTGCTTAGCCATGCCGGCGCCGATCAGGCGGGCCAGTCTCTGTGTGCCGCCGAATCCGGGAGTGATTCCGAGGCCGACCTCGGGCTGTCCGAACATAGCGTTGTCAGAGCAGATACGGATGTCGCAAGACATAGAGATCTCACAGCCGCCGCCGAGCGCGAAGCCGTTGATCGCTGCAATGACGGGAATAGGGAACTTTTCGATCTTGAGGAAGATGTCATTTCCCTTCTTGCCGAAAGCAGTTCCTTCTGCCTTTGTCATGGTGCTCATGGCACCGATATCCGCGCCTGCCACGAAAGACTTGTCGCCTGCGCCCGTGAGGATCAGGCAGCGAACAGTATTAATATCAACGGCATCCAAAACCGCTTCGAGGTCACCCAGCACTTCTTCGTTCAGCGCATTCAGTGCCTTAGGACGATTGATGGTGATAATTCCAACAGCTCCATCCACTTCATAATCAACAAATCCCATTTCTGTGTCCTCCATCCATTCTTTGGTTTATTTAACAGCTTTCGTGCTGCTGCACAAAAAGCACGTTCCCTTATTTATAAAAGATTCATGCCTGCCGCCCTGCGCGGCCGGGTCCCCGTCAGGCTTCCGGCTCGATCAGGCCGTACGCCCCGCCTTTTCTCTTATAGACGACATTGATCTCTTCCGTCTCCGCGTTTCTGAATACGTAGAAGGAATGTCCGAGCAGTTCCATCTGTACGCATGCGTCCTCGGGATACATGGGCTTCATTTCAAACTGCTTGTTTCTGACGATGCGGATCTCTTCGTCTGCCGCATACGGCTCTTCGAGGTACTCTCTCTTGAAAGCTGCCTGCGCCTTGTGTTTCTTGACGATCTTGCTCTTGAACTTTCTAAGCTGTCTCTCGATTGCCTCCTCGACCTGGTCGATCGATGCGTACATATCGTTGCTGACCTGTTCGCAGCGGATCACGTTGCCCTTTACGGGAATGGTGACCTCAATGATATGGCGCTCTCCCTTTCCGACCTGAAGCGTTACATGTGCTGTCGTGTCCTCGGCAAAAAATTTGTCCAGTTTTCCCAGTTTCTCTTTAATTGCTTTCTCCAGAGAAGGGGTTACTTCCATGTTCTTACCAACGATGACATACTTCATAGACACCTCTTTCTGCAGTTCTTTAAAACTGCTGTTTATTCTATGCCGGATGTCCGGTTACATAATTATAACATAACTCCTAACGAATTGCACAGAAACAAGGGTGCTTAATTCTGCATTTTATACAAATTTTATACTCTTGCTAAATTTATATCAAAGTCGTTATCAAAATATGCCAATTTCTCTTTCTGTTTCCTATTTGTTGTGCCGTCTCCCCCTTCAAAGGCCGCGGAATTTTCAACCACAAAAAAACTGCTTCTGCAAAAGGTGTATCTTTTGCAAAAGCAGTTCACAGATCATAAGTCGTCTGTCAGTATCGATCAATAAAAGATTCTTCGGATCGTTGCGATCGCGCGGTAATCGGCTCTGGAGACCTTGATTCCGTCCCTTGCGTTGGACGCGTGCACCATCATTCCGTCACCGATATAAATGCCGACGTGTCCGTAGAAGCAGATCAGATCGCCGGGTCTTGCGTCCGCGATGGAATCGATCGCGATCCCGTAACCTCTCTGTGCCGCGTCGTAGTGCGGAAGTCCCACACCGAAGTTTGCGAATACAGACATGGTAAACCCGCTGCAGTCCGTTCCGTGCGTAAGGCTCGATCCGCCCCATACATAGGGATTTCCCACAAACTGAAGGGCGAAGTCGGCGACAGCCTGTCCGGTCTCGGCGCCGTGCTTCTGCATGTCTTCCTTTGCGGTATCCGCTGTCTCCTGCGTGTTGTCCGCCGCGGTTCTTGTCAGTTCCGCGACAGCCTGTGCTGTCTCGGCTGCTTTCTCATCAGCCTTTGTGGGCTCGGCATCCTCGTCCTCGACGATGCTGACCGCTTCTTCCGCCTTCTCGGCGGCCGCTTCCGCGACTTCCGAAGCCTTATCGGCCTTCATCTGCGCGTCATCCGCGATATCCTTGACCGTGGCGTTTTCAAGCCTCTCCTGCTGCTCTTCACTGGTCTCGGCGACCGGATAGCTGTCCGTGACGTTCACTTCCTCGCTTCTTACGTAACCGGTGCCCTTTTCCGTGGCCACTTCGATCCATCCGTCGGTCTCGTTTTCCATGTCTTCTTTGACATCGATCCGATCTCCGGAGGAGACCGTCATCATGACGCCGTTGTCGCCCTTATAACTGTGGACCTCTACCTCTTCGTCCTCATCATCGACGACCGCGACATTCTTTTTGACAAGTTCGGAGAGAAGCTCCGCCTCGTCGCCTTTTACAAGATACTCTCCCAGGACATAGCCGACAAGCTTTCCGGATTTGACCTTGACCCAGTCTCCTCCGTTGTCCTGCAGGATTTTCGCTACATCGTTGCTGTACAGCTTTCCGATCACTTCGCTCCCCAGGGAAGCGTCCGTGTGAATGTTCAGATAGACATTGGGCGCCGCCACCGCAAGTTCGGGCTTCTTCTCCGTCTCGAGACTCGTCTTCTCAGCTGCCGTGTCTACGACCTCTTTTCTCATGGGCTCTTCCACGACGCGGACATCTCTCTTGGAGACAAGGATCTCATCCGCGACCAGTTCAGAGCGGGCGTTTGCCGGTGTGATAACATTCCCTGTGATCGGATTCAGCTCCGCAGCTGCGTTCATTCTTGCTGTGAATCCCGTTGCCTGTGCCGGTGCTCCCAATACAGCTGCCGCCATTGAGAATGTGACCAGCCCTGCCAATACCTTTGATCTTGTAAAAAACATGTGACCTCCGATTTTCTTTCCGAGCGGCAGCTCGGCATCACGTCGTAAAAATTCCGTAACTACGCTGTTTCTAAACCGTCGGTACTATAACAAATGCCTTTTTTGCTGTCAAGAAATCTATGCATTCTTAATCATCTTTAGAATTTTTTTAGAAAGAATCGTATATTTTTATTACAGTTCAGCAGTTTAATCATTTTTTAATAAATATTTCAGGAATATTTTTGAAATAATCACACAATATTTTCTTCACATTTGTAATAACATCTTTTTACGTCCGTATCCCTTTTGATATAGGTGAAACAATTAAATGATCAATATTTTAACAATCCCGCAATCTGCTTTTCACATACAGTTTCTGTTTATTTCGTACATGGGATCAGGACTGCCTGAGGATATTCTGGACACCGGAGAAGGCGATCTCGCTCACCTTATCCCCCACTTCCTCCATGCTGCAGGGTATCTCCCCGCGAAGCCATCTCTGGTAGACATACATAGCCCCCGCGACGAAGAAGCTCACCTGGATCTTGAGGTCGCCCTCCGGAAGCCTGGAGTGCCGCTTATATATATCGGAAAGGATCTGTACGGAGACATCCTGCACCTCGTTCCAGAAAAACCCAAGGCTCGGGTTTCGCGCGATCATGCGGCAGAACTCCAGGTGCTCCTTCAGCATGGAGTTTGCCTCTCTTGCGAAGATCTTTTTGTCAAAAGACATCGTGAAAAAGCTCTTGATCGTAAGCCTGGCCAGAAGCTCCCTCGTCTTTCCTTCCGCGAACTCCCGGATGATGTCCTCCGTCGAATTGTAGTGCAGATAGAAGGTCTTGCGGTCAATGTCCGCCTCTCTCGCGATGTCGGAGATCGTGATCTTCTCCGTGCCTTTCTTTTTGAGCAGGTTCAGATAGGCGTTCTGGATCGCCGCTTTCGTTCTCGTCACTCGTCTGTCTTTCACTGTTTATCCCCACTTTCTCCGGTTTTGTGTATTTTTCCATATTTATCGGCAATCTGCCTATTGCCTTTTTATCTTCCCAATATCATAATACCCCATGTGTGGATAATTCAATACTTGCACGAAATTCAGGATTCTGCTAAAAAATAGCTAAAAGGCTTAAGGTTTCTGTCTTTTGGAAAGCGGAATCTCAGGGAAGCTATATAAACGTAAGGAGGAACGAATGAACAACTACGAACTGGATCACAATCTTGAGCACGTCTATACTTTGGCAGCTTACGCGGAAGTAGAGAAGAAGCCGGTCAATTCCAACAACTATCAGCGGATTTTGGAGAAGCAGAACAAGGGCGTTCATGAGCTCATGAAAGCTGCTTACGAGATTCCTTTCTACCGCGCGCGCTTTGAGCAGAGTGGAACCACTCCCGACGATTATCACTGCGCGGAAGATCTCTACAAGTTCCCGCTCCTGACCAAGGACCAGCTCAGGGACTGGATGGACGAAGAGGCCGCCAAGGATCCCGAGAAGTACAAATACTGGCATGTATCTCCCACCTCCGGTTCCACCGGAAGGCCCCTTCGCGTTCTGATCTCCCCCAAGGAGTACGCATACGTGACCGCGAACTGGCTCCGCACCATGGGCTACGGCGGATTCAATCCTTTCTTCGGAAAGACCATGTGCCGCCCCAACTCCCTGCACGGACCGGTCAAGGAGTATGATTCTCCCATCCAGAAGCTCGGCATCCTTCGCCGCAAATACATGTCCGACACGATCAAACAGCGTGTTGACACCCAGACACTGGTCGATGAGATCAACGCTTACAAGCCCGATTATCTCTACAACCACAAGAACCTTCTGATGCGTATCGCCAAGTACGTAAAGGAGAATGACCTGTACATCCACCAGCCCAGCTTCTACACGCCTTTCGGCGAGATGCTTGACAATCCGTCCAGAGCTCTTTTGATGGAAGTCTTCGGACCCGGCCTCATCGACGCTTACGGCATGGGCGAGACAGGCTCCTGCGTGATCCGGATCCCCGGCAAGAAGTACTATCAGGTAAACAGCGACCTCTTCGTAGTCAACGTCTACAACAAGGATCTGACAGGTCCCGCGCTCAAGGGTATGATGGTCATCACTCCTCTGTACAAGACAGAGCTTCCTCTGATCAACTACACCTCCTTTGACCATGCGGACAGCTATATGAAGAAGGGCCTTCGCTTTGTGAGAGGCGTCCAGGGCCGCATGAACGATGTCATCCACCACAGAGACGGAAGCG
>DLYC01000176.1:5128-11614 GCA_003447895.1 Lachnospiraceae bacterium
CCGAGTGGGGCAATATCTCCGGCGTTGTAAACTACATCCCGGATATCATCTCCTACAGAATGGTCCAGGAGACCTACGAGGACCTGACACTCATGATGGTCAGAAATCCCGACACGCCCGTTGAGAAGCAGAAAGAGATCGAGGCATTCCTTGAGGAGAAGCTCATGGCAATGTTCAATGATCCTTCCATCCATATCACTTACAAGTGGCTCGATGAGATCCCTGTCGATCCCAACGGAAAGCTCCGCGTGATCATCAGCAAGGTGAAACCCGGCGCCATCGGCGAGCCCGAGCACGCAGGTGAAGATGTAGGCAGTGCGGAGATCACTCCTGACGAGACCTCCGCAAAAGAATGAACAGCAAGACACAGGAACTGACATACGGAGCAATGATCGTCGCCATATTCGGCGTGCTCCTTCTCATCAACAGACAGACGGGCGGATTTCTGGAAGGTTTCTTTATCTTCATCTTTCCGATCCCCATGGTGGCTTTTTCCGCCAGGTACGGCTGGAAGGACTCTCTGCCCGTCTTTTTCTGCACGGTGCTGATCGCCTTTTTGTTCGGGACTTTTACGGTCACGTTCTATGCGATCAGCATGTCCTTTATAGGAATGGTGTACGGCTCGTGTATCAAGGCGGATCTGGATATGAACCGGACCCTCATCCTGGTCCTGGTGCTCTCCGCCGCCGCTGAGCTGATCTGTTCGGTCGCGCTGGCCTCCCTCTCCGGCATTGATATCAACCAGGATATCCTTGCTATGCAGGAGAGCATGAACCAGATATTTGAACAGGCGGGCATCAGTACGGCGTCGGGGATTCTCTCTTACGACTACCTCCGCCGCATGTATGTTATTTCCATGGGTTTTATGGGCGCTATGGAGGGCCTCATCGTCTACTACCTGAGCCTCATGATCCTGAGAAAGCTCCGCTATCCGATCAAGAGACCGAAGCCTCTCACGAGCTACTACCCCTCCAAGGCCTCTGGCTGCATCGCCTTTGCGCTTGTCCTGATCTACATCTACACGACCGCGAAGCCCTTGTCCAACGGCCTTGCGCAGGATATCCTGCAGTCGACAGGCATGTGCGGCGTGATCTACCTTATTTTCTTCGGGTACATCGCGCTCCTTCTGATCTGCAGCGTTTACCTTCGCCTTCCCAGAGCGATCGGGATGATCCTGTCCCTGTTCCTCACACTTACGATCGCATACGTCCCGATGATCACCGGATTCGCGTACATCTCCGGCGGACTTCACGAGGCGATCGATGCACGGCTTTCAAATGTCAGACGCTGAGGCTTAAGCCTCGGCGTCTTTTTATATCCCCCGCCGAATCCTCATTCAGACCTGCGCCGGGACTGTCCCATCAGTGCCTTCCGGCGCCCGAATGTCAATTATGCCCTACAACAGGTCAAAATAGTCCTTGAACGCGATTTCGAAAGGAATTACCATACTCTAAACCACAAGCCTGGCAGTAGTTGTTATTTTTCCGTTTATAAAGAATTGGAGGTATACTGCTATGGGTAAAGAAAATGGCGTAATGTTTCAATATTTTGAATGGTATCTGCCCGCGGACGCATCACTTTGGAAGAAGCTGAGCGCGGATGCGCCGGCTCTCGCCGACAGAGGCGTCACTTCCGTATGGCTGCCGCCCGCCTACAAGGGGCAGGCCGGCATCAACGATACCGGATACGGGGTCTACGACCTTTACGACCTCGGCGAATTTGATCAAAAAGGGACGGTTCCCACCAAATACGGGACCAAAGAAGAATATATAGATGCAGTAGAAAAACTACAGGCTTGCGGTATCGATGTCTATGCGGACATTGTTCTGAACCACCGCATGGGCGCCGACGAGACCGAGACGATCCAGGTCGTGGAGGCCAACCAAGCGGACCGCACGGAGACGATCTCTCCCCCCGAGATGATCGATGCCTGGACGAAGTTCACTTTTCCCGGCCGGAACGGCCGCTACTCGGACTTCGTATGGGATCACACCTGCTTCAACGGCGTCGATTACGATGAGCGAAAAGACAAGTCGGCCATCTACAAATTTAAGGGTGTCCAGTGGAACCGCGGCGTTGACCGCGAAAACGTCAACTACGACTTCCTGATGGGCGCCAATGTCAACTTCAGCGTGCCCAAGGTGCGCGAGGAGCTGACCAAATGGGGACAGTGGTATCTTGACACCACCAACGTCCACGGCTTCCGCCTTGACGCGGTCAAGCACATTGCAAGGGAATTCTTCCCCGAGTGGCTCGGAAAGCTCCGCGCAAGCAACCACAAGGAGCTCTTCGCCGTGGGCGAGTACTGGAACGCCGAGATCGATATTTTGACCCAGTATCTGAAGGATTGCGGAGGGTGCATGTCGCTCTTCGACGTGCCGCTCCACTTCCACTTCTTCGAGGCCAGTAACAGCAACGGCGAATTTGACATGCGGGAACTCCTCAGGGACACCCTGGTGGAGTGCGATCCCACCCATGCGGTCACCTTTGTCGACAACCACGACACACAGGCCGGACAGGCGCTTGAGAGCGCGATCCAGCCCTGGTTTGTGCCCATCGCCTACTCCGTAATTCTCCTTAGGCCCCAGGGCTATCCCTGCGTGTTCTACGGGAACTACTACGGCGTAAAGGCCATGAACGGCCCCTCTTTCCAAAAGGAGATCGACCTCATGATGGACCTTCGCGCGACCCACGTATTCGGCGCGCAGCACGATTATCTGGACGATCCCAATGTAGTCGGCTGGACCATGGAGGGCGACGAGGCGCACGGAAACAACGGCCTTGCCGTCGTTCTCACCAACCGGACCGGCGGAGAAAAGGCCATGTTTGTCGGAAAGCAGCACGAGGGAGAGGTCTGGATCGACCTCCTCGGCAACCTGACCGACGAGATCACCATCGACGCGGAAGGCTACGGCGCCTTCGCCTGCGCGGACGGATCGGTCAGTATCTGGGTCCGAAAGACCGAAGAGAACCGGCCCATCGTGGAGGCAAACAGAGCTGAGAAGGTTCCTTCAAAAGCTGTAAAAGTCTGAAAAACAAATGTACATGCGAAAAGCCCGGGCTGCGCGCTGCAGTCCGGGCTTTCTTTGCCTCTTGCAAACAATATTATGCCAGGTCTTCCCCTCTCGAAGCGATCACTTTCTTGTACCAGAAGAAGGAATCCTTCCTGCTCCTTGCGAAATCGCCCGTGCCGTCGTCGTGCCGGTCCACATAGATAAAGCCGTAGCGCTTCGCGTACTGCCCCGTCCCGGCGGAAACCAGGTCGATCGGCCCCCAGGTCGTGTAACCGATGAGCGGCACGCCGTCCGAAAGCGCCTCTCCCATGGCCCTTATGTGCTCCCGGAAATAGGCGATCCGGTAGGGATCGTGGATCGAGCCGTCCTCTTCCACCTTGTCGAAGGCGCCAAAGCCGTTCTCCACCACCATGAGCGGTGTCTTGGGATATCTGTCGTGCAGAAGGTCCAGCGTATAGCGAAGTCCGTCGGGATCGATCTGCCATCCCCAGTCAGAGGCCTTCAGATACGGGTTTTTGGCGCTCTTGACCATATTTCCGGCCACCTTTTCGGTGCTCTCATCGCTCGAGACGCACCCGGACTGGTAGTAGGAGAACGTATACATGTCCACCGTTCCCTCTTTCAGGATGTCCTTGTCCTCCTCCAGGATGAAGGAGGGATCGATGCCGTTCTCCTCAAAGAACCGGAAAGCGAAGTCCGGATATTCCCCGCGTACCTGCACGTCGCCGCAGAGATTGTTCTTGAGATTGTCCTCCCGCCAGCAGGCCAGAATGTCGGCCGGATTCGGAGTCAAAGGATAGACCGTCACGTGCGCGATCATATTCCCGATCAGGAACTCAGGGTTGATCTCATGCCCCATCTTCACCGCCAGCGCGGAGGCCACCAGCTCATGGTGCAGCGCCGTATAAGTCTTCTGAATGTCGCTCTTAAGCTCTGTCAGAGGGATTCTGTGATCCGCCTTAATGTCGCTCTCATCCATAAGGCCAAGCCCGTACAGATTGCCGATGCCGCCCTCTCCCATGCAGGGAATGTTGATCTCATTGAAGGTGAGCCAGTACTTCACCTTGTCCTTATAGCGCTTAAAGACCGTCTCCGCGTAGCGAAGGAAGAGATCGATCGTCTCTCTCGAATAGAAGCCCTCGTATTTGGTCACGATGTTCCAGGGCATCTCGTAGTGGCACAGCGTCACGAGGGGCTCAATGCCATACTTTCTGCACTCATCAAAGACCTTGTCATAAAACGCGAGTCCCGCCTCATTGGGCTCCTTGTCGTCCCCGTTCGGGAAGATCCTGCCCCAGTTGATCGAGAGCCTGAAGCACTTAAATCCCATCTCCGCAAACAGCGCGATATCCTCTTTATAGCGGTGATAAAAGTCAATGGCCTCGTGGCTTGGATAAAGCGCCTCCGGATCCGTCTTGGGAAGAAATGTCCTGGGTGTATGGACATCCCCGCCTAGCAGCATATCCGGCACACAGAGCCCTTTTCCGTCCTCCAGATAGGCGCCCTCACACTGATTGGCCGCCACCGCGCCTCCCCACAGAAAATTCTCAGGAAACTTCATCAATAAATACCTCCTCCCGAAATTTTAGATGATTTCTTACAGCTTCGCAGCGCGCCCCTTGCGTTTCCCGCCTCGGAGCCGGAACTGCTGCGCCGCTTTACTATTTTGGCCTAATTGGCTGTGTACCACTCGCTCACCTTCCCGCAGATCCCGTCAAGATCCGCGAACGCCGAGTAGTCCTTTACCGTCTGCTTCTCGCCGGTTATATCATTCACCGTGTCCTTCATCCCGACTTCCAGCTCAATGTCCGGAACTGCTCCGATCTCCAGATCGTCGCCGGCGTCGTCCATAAGCTTGAACTTATAGCCGGAAATATAGAACTCAAAGCCTTCGCTCAGGTCCGCAACCTGGACGCTGCAGGATCCGCCGCCGCTCGTCTCACCGATCAGAACTCCGCCGGCTTCCCTCACAAGGAAGGGGAAGAAATTGCCGCAGGAGAACGAGCCGCTGCTGGTCAGGGCCGCGTAGTTGAAGTCGTAACTCACTTCCTTGTCCTTTTCATCAAAGACCCCATCCAGATTCCTGTCCACGTCAAAATAGATCCGGAACCTCTGTTTACTCAGCTCATTGTAGCCCGAAAGATACTCTTTTCCGCTGATCAGTGACAAAATTCCCATCACAACGTCAGAATTTCCGCCGGTATTGGTACTAACGTCAAAGAGAATATTGCGGACATCCCCGCTCTCCTGCGCCGTCTGAAGCCCCTTGGCCACAACGCCCAGCGTATCGGCCGGCATCTCCCCACCGTTCTCATAATAGTTCTTCCAGCCTTCCCCATCGACAAAAAACGAGCTGAAGCAGATGACCTCTGTATCCCCCGACCGATAATAGGGGCCGTCCGCGTACAGCTGCGCCCTCTCGGCGTTGATCAGATAATTGGTCATCATAAGGTTTCTCGAGAAATCTCCGGACGGTATCCCGTCGATCACGCTGTTCATGTACTCGTTGAATTTCTGCCGCTTCTCCATCATCTCCGGATCGCCCAGATCCATCACAAGTTCCGTATAATTGTGCCCGTCTTCGAGCGCATGCTGGCCGATCTCATACATTCCCGCCCAGAACTCCCCAAAGTCCGTGGACCGCAGCTTCTCCCGGAACGCGCGCCCCTCCTCTCCGGCCGCCTCCAACACCGCGTCAAATCCCTGCTCCCTCAATATCCGGGTATCCAGGGCCGCCCTCCCGGGGTATCCGTACATATACCGGAAGATGAAGCACAGTTCCCCATACGTATAAGCCGCGAGATCGTCAGCCCTCGCCTCACCGTTTGTCACCCCGTTTATGTACTCCGTGTCAAAATATCGCCCGTCCTGGCTGTGCCCGTCCTTCTGCCGGCAGATATAGAGCTTCTCGCCGTTGAAAGTCACCGTATTCTGCGCAATATCCGACAGGAAAGTCCCCAGGATCGAGACCGGAAACCAGACTGCGGCGGCATCGGTTTGCGTGGCGGCGGATGAGTCGCCGGTTTGCGGGCCGGCGGCATCTGTTTGCGCGGCGGCGGGCGTTTCGTCGGTTTGCGCGCCGGCGGGCGTTTCGTCCGTTTGCGCGCCGGCGGGCGCCTCGTCTTCTTGAAAACCGGCGGGCGTCTCGTCGGTTTGCGCACCGGCGGCCGCCTCCTCGCCGTACAGCTTGATTCCGCAGCCTGCAAAATCAAACTCGACCGGCGCCGGGTCGTCCAAATAGACGACTTCCCGAAGCCTTAGATAGGGCGCGTCGCTGTCCTTAAAGGAACTCATCTCCCCCTTCTGCGCCGCGTCGTAATAATTCTCGAAGGACGGCAGATCCTCGATCCGCATCACTCCCTTCACGGTGTCCACTTCCGCCGTTGCCCCGCTCCGATTGGTCAGAAGATATCTTCCCTCCCCTTGCGGCTCGCACTGAAGCCCTCCTCCAAGAAGCAGGTCAAAATAGTCT
>DLYC01000233.1:0-14218 GCA_003447895.1 Lachnospiraceae bacterium
TGGAACGTGGCAAGCCGTCACGACGTCTTCCACGCAGACAGAAGCCGCGCCGGCGTTCAGCTGGTAAGCGGTCAGTCAGCCGCTGTATTTCGTCAGGTCATGCAGTGCGTCGGACTGAACCCGGTGGAGGCGATGGAGAAGATCATAGGCTCCGAAAGGTACGAAGCTGTTACGGTTGCCTGAGGAAAACCTCAGGCGGCCGTTTTTTTCACGCATTATAGTTGGTGATCAGCTCTTTCCTGCTGTGACAGCCGGTCTTTTGCAGGATATTGCGAACGTGGTATTTCACGGTGTTTTCCGAGATGGAGAGGGAAGCCGCGATTTCCGATACCGTCTTGTTCTCAAGAATCTGGTGCATCACATCCTGCTCTCTCGGCGAGAGATCGTGTTCTGCCGCAAACTGCGCGAAGCGCTCCCTCTCTGTCAGCTGTCGTGCGGCTTCCGGCACATACAGAACCTGATAGACCCGGAAGAATACGGCGACCGATGCGGCGAACAGAATTGCGGTGAGAAAGACAATGACCACAAGCCGGTCAGCCAGGATAAGGCAGATCATCTCTCCGACGGCGTCTCCGATCCGGCCGACCAGGAGTCCAAACCCGGAGAGGAACAAAAGGCCGCTCTCCGAAGCTATGTCAGAAAACAGTATGATCCGGTACACTGCGTAAAAACCGAAGGCAAAATAGCTCAGGAGCCAGAAAAGTATAACAGAGATGCTGCCGCCCTTGAGGGCAAGGATGATAAAGGGGATAATCAGCGCTGTCAGAGCACAGATGGCCCCGTATTTTCTGTTTCGATCCGTCATCAGGCCGGCCAGGATCAGTCCGCCCGCATAGACAAGACGGGAAAATTCCACGTTGACAGACCGGCCGAGGTCTGCGGCAGGGAAGGCAAAGCCGCTGCTGTTTACAATACTGAAAAGCAGTACCAGCAAAACGGCGGTGCCCAAAAAGGAACGCCCGGTATATTTTTCCAAAGACGGAGGGTTCTTCGCGGCGCTGCTCTCTGTCTCCGGGAGCGTTTGAGCCTTAGTGTCCGCGGCTTCCGGTGCTGTCTGCAGAAGGTCTTTTAATCCGGCCGTTGCCAGATACGCCGCAGCGGTGAGAAGCAGACAGATCAGCAGCACTCTCTCCGAATAATAAACGGAGCCGCCGTCGATCAGAGACAGAAACCATGATGCCATGATAGAGAGACCGTAACCGATTCCGAACGCGGAAGCTCTGTATTTTGCCGACACACAGATGGTGAGACTATAGAGATAGAAGCCTGCGATCACCCCGCATGCGATGTTCATGAGAAAACCAAATACCAGCGTACCGGAAACATAAGGGCTGAGCACAGCGGGAACCATACAGACCATATGAATGAGCAGAGATACCGGGAAAAGAGTCTCCAAAAGCGCCGGACGGCGGCGGAGACAGAAAGCACAGATCACAAGGCCGACGGCCTGCAGAAGGTAGCCGGCAACCATTGTGCACATATCTGTCGTTCCTGTCGGAATCTGCTCCATCAGGTGATATTCCCAGGAAAGCCAGCCGGTCGATGTGAGCAGAAAGCAAAGCGCGATAACGGCAGTACACTGGACAGCCGGATGCAGGTCCTCCGATCGCGCTGCAGATAAGAGTTCTGATTTTGTTTGTTCCATCACTTTCTTCATCCGTTTCTTGAGCACAGGGTATGCGTATCTTACCTAGATTATAGGCAATTCTTCCAATGAATGGAATAAAAAACCACCTATGCCTTTCCCCGGCGACTTCGACCGGGCGCTGATCAGCCTATTGAAAGGCGCCTACCCGAAAACTACCCGCTTATTTCCCCCTTCCAACCATGAAACAGGCTTGTCTGTCTTTTTTTAATTGGCTAGTGTAGAGGTGTAGAAGAATGCACGGCCAACGTGTATGCGCGTGCATGGATAGCAGGGTCAAAATAGGAAAAGGCGGGGTGCAGAATGAGAAAGAGATTAATTGCCATACTACTGACTGTGGGACTTCTGACATCACAGATCCCGGGCGCTGTCGCCCTTGCGGGAGAAGTCACAGAACCGGAAGTGACAAGTGCGTCGGAAGCTGTCACGGAAGAGGCGCAGGAGGAGAATGCGCTTTCTGACGAAGAAAATAAAGAGCCGGAAGGCGCTTTAGAGATGACCGGTCCGAAGGAAGAAGAGCAGGAAAACGCCGGGGAGGACGCCGGCGCAGAAGACGCTGTGGAGAACACGGACACAGAGAATATCGAGGAGGACGCCGGAACGAAAGACGCCGGGGAGGACGCCGGCGCAGAAAACACGGCGGAGAACACGGACACAGAAAATGCCGAGGAAAATGCCGGCACGAAAAACACCGTAACGGATTCCGGGACTGCGGAGGCAGAAAGGACAGAGGAAACAGAATCAGAGAGGGCAGAGGAATCTGCTGAGGAGTCCGAGTCCGTGCTTCCCGGAACCGAACCCGCTGCCGGTCAGGATACGGCATCGTATTCACTGGGCGACGTCACCGGCATCATCCTCAGTGGCCTGGACAGCAAGGGACGCATCATGGCCGGGAAAGAGGTGACCTTCAGCTACGCTTATCTGATGATGCGAAACAATGCGCTTATGGAGAAATTCACGGCAGGGGAAGAGATCTCCGTCGGGCTCCGCGTGGGATATGAGGGAGAGACGACTGCCCTCGTGCCTGATGACGAAGGGATCCTCCATTTTGTGATGTCTGCCGACCAGGCGTATCAGAGCTACTTCATCACGGCGACAGTCGCAGAGACCGGCGAGGTCTATGAGAGCTTCCCGCTCTCGGTAAATCCCGATCCCGTGGTTACGCTGGAATTTGTCGTGGAAGGACAGGGTACTGTCACGGCCGACAGATATGAGGCGACAAACGGGGAGGAAATCAGACTGACTATTACCCCGGCGGAAGGATGGTATTTTGACAAGCTGGAGACAGTGAAGGGCGAGTGGGGTTACCGCGCGGGAATGGAGAACACGATCTATTTACGGTGGGACGACACAATCATTAAAGCCGTCTTTAAAGAGATCGTCACAAGCGGAAGCTGCGGCGATAATGCTGTCTATAACCTTGATACGGAGACCGGTGTACTTACCATATCCGGAACCGGCGCCATTGCGGAGTATGCTTTTGATAATCAAAACACCAATGACTGGGATTCCGTCGTCAGTGTTGTAATTGAGGATGGCATTGATGAGATTGGAATGAGGGCCTTCCGATGCTGCAATCAAATAGAGACCGTCTCACTCCCGTCCAGTCTCAGGACGATCGGGGAATCTGCCTTCGTGATCTGCAAAAAATTGAAAACAGTGAACTTGCCGGAGGGTCTGGAGGAGATCGGAAATGAGGCGTTCGGACAGTGTTATCTTCTGACGGGTGTCACGCTCCCCGAGAGCCTCAGAAAACTTGGCAACAGCGCATTTTGGTATACAAGCATTCGGGAAATCGTTGTCCCGGCAGGCGTGACATCGCTGGAAAACGGCGTATTCCAGCACTGCGATTATCTGGAAAGCGCGGAGATCAAAGCGCCGGTCACCGAACTGAAAGGCCCTATGTTTGCAAACTGCGTAAAGCTTAAAAATGTCATTTTGCCGGATTCGATCACCAGGATCGGATACAGCGCTTTTTCGAACTGTAAAGTGCTCGGGAGCATCGATCTTCCGGCGAGTCTCACAGAGCTTGACACATGGGTATTCGAAGACTGCGCATCATTAAAAAGCATTGTAATCCCGGACGGTGTCACGGAAATTCCGGACGGCACTTTCTGCGACTGCACCGCACTTGCGGAGGTTACACTGCCGGAAAACCTGAGCAGCTTTGGATACAGCGCTTTTGAAAAGTGCAAGAGCCTGACGTCGCTCACACTCCCTGCGAGCGTGGTAACACTGGGAAACTATATGTTCCGCGACTGCAGCAAACTTGAGGAAGTTCATCTTCCTGACGGCGTGGCCAGGATTCCCAGCGCCTGTTTCCAGGGCTGCCCGAAGCTTTCCTCTGTCAATATTCCTGCCGGTGTGACCGAGATCGCTGACTCCGCGTTCTCTAACTGTGCGCTGACCGGCATCAGTCTTCCGAGCGGTCTTCAGAAACTGGGAAGTTCCGCCTTCTACGGCAACAGCCGGTTGACCGGAAACATAGCGCTCCCGGCCGGCATGACCAAAGTTCCCAGCGGATTGTTCGAGGGATGCAGTCTCACCGGGGTCGTCCTTCCGGATGGCGTGGAGACGATCGGCTCGTATGCATTCAGCGGAAACCAGCTCAGCAGCGTAAACCTGCCGGATACGGTAAAGACCATCGAATACCGCGCTTTTGCCGGAAATAAGCTGAGCAGCCTCATCCTTCCGGACGGGATTGAGACGATCGGTGACAGCGCATTTGCGCAAAACAGCACACTGACCGGAACCCTGACGATTCCGGAGAGTGTAAGAACCATAGGATACAAGACGTTTTTTGAGAGTGACCTCAATAAAATCGTCAATCTGTCCGGTGCGGCGATTGCTGTCAAAGAGATCCTCGCTCAGGCCAAAATCGATGCCGGTGAGGGGTTCCTGGGCAGCAGCGGTGAGCCAGTTGATTCGATCGGGACGGGAACTTACACGAGAAAGATCATAAAAGCGAACCAGACGGTCACAGCCAAACCTGCGGCTTCTGCCATTGCAGTTGGGAAAACAACAACGATCTCGGTAACAGGCGCAAAGGGGACCAAGTCGTTCAAGTCCGCCGATACAAGCATTGCGACCGTTACCAGCGCCGGCAAGATTACGGCCAAGAAGGTCGGCACCGTCAAGATCACTGTAACTTCTTCCGCGACCGCAGAGTATAACGCCAAGTCAGTGTCTGTTACGATCAAGGTCGTCCCCGCAGCTACGGCTTCTGTCACGGCGGCAAATCTGGCCACGGGCATGAAAGTGACGTGGAAAAAGGTGGCCGGGGCGAAGGGCTACTATCTCTATCGCGGCGGCACACTGATCAAGAAGATCACGAGCGGCAGTACCGTAGCGTACACGGATACCAAAGCAAATACAAACGGAACAAAGTATACTTATAAGGTGATCGCTTATGCAGATTCCGGCAAGAGTACGCTCTCTAAATCAGTTACTTACTATCGCGTGGCAAGACCTGCCGTTTCTTCTCTGAAAAACAGCGCATCCAGAAAGATGACGGCCAAGTGGGGAAAGAACACAAAGGGCAGCGGGTACCTGGTTCAGTATAGCCTCAAGAAGACCTTTGCCAGCGGCAATAAGACTGTGACAATAGCAAAGAACGGCACAGTGTCGACGGTGATCGGAAGCCTGACCAAGGGAAAGGTATATTATGTCCGTGTGAGGACCTTTAAAACGGTCAGCGGCAAAAAATACTATTCAGCCTGGAGTACTGTAAAGAGTGTGAAGATCACAAAATAAGGTAACTGTTCAGCATCCTATAGGCTCCGAAAGATACGAGGCTATTACGATCGCCTGAAAAATGAAAAACGGTTTAAACAACATCCCGGGATGCCAATGCGTCCCGGGATGCTGTTTTTCAACACCGGAGAATGTTTCTCTTCTGAATAACTTTGAAATCATAACTGCACCAGCAGCCTTTCGGAGAAAGATACGCTGAATACCCGGTAATACAGCCTCCGCATCACGAAAACGGGAAGAAGAACGGCAGATGATATGATAGCCCTATCAAAGACAAAGAAAGAAGCCGGCAGAGAACGCCGGAAAAAAGGAGGTAAAAGAGATGTCTAAAGCGCTTCACGATTATCTGGATTTCTGCAGTTTGTTCAGAGGCGGATATTTTTTCGCCAACATGAATGCTGTTTTGAAGACAGCATACTGGACCGCCGTTTTTCTGACCATCGGACTTACGATCCTGGTCACAGTGGCTTTTGTAAACGCAGATGATAAAAGCAGCGCGGGAAGAGCGATCCAGGTTTATCTGGCCTCTGTTGCCGCGGCCACAGCATTGTTTGGGATCGAGGTTCCGTTTCTGGTCCTTCTGATGTCCTTCGGAATGAGGTTCCTTTTAAAACGGAACTGAGAACAGCGGCCGAATCAGAACAAAAGACAAAGTGGTCTACAGGAGAGAAGGAGGAAGAATTATGCTGCTTCAGCTTATCTATATGTTAACGGGAAAAAATCTGATTATGCTCGCAATCGTTCTGGCAGCCTTTGCAGCTGTCTATCTGCTGCTTATTTACAAAGCGGGAGTCAGGGTTGGGACAGCCGGGAACCTCGCATCCTGCGCTGCCGGCCTTGCCGCGCCCCTGTCGGCGGCATTAGCCGTCAGTTTTGAAGTCTTTCGATTCGTATTTGCTTTTCGTCTGATCGTGGAAACGGCCCTGGTCATCCTTGCGGCGGCGTCCATGCTGAAGGACGGGAAGAACAGGCCGCTCGGCCTCGCGGTCATCCTTGGAAATGATCTGTTCTGCAGCGCAGCCGGAATCATGATCCCGCTCTGTATACAGGACCCGGGCTACTGGATCAAGACTGCTCTTTCGGTTGGCGCTTTCGGGTTGATGCTCCTGATCAGCGACAGTGATGTGAACGTGGATCCGATAAAACCGAGCGGCTTTATTATCCCCGGAAGCGGAGACTATGATTACAACCCGCAGAGAAATCCCTACGAGAATGATGGCTTTACGGTCTATGACAGAGTAACGAACAGAACTTTTCACTATTCATGGGGGGAGTGGAAGGACCAGGACGGAAACACGATTCCTTCTGCCTCCGCACATGCCTGGGGGCTGGATGATTTTTATAATAATAAGCTTGCCGGGAGAGGTGTGACAGGCCCTATACGCTATGGCAACAAATGACAGGGCGGACATTACCGGCTCTGCCGCATGTGATTTTTTTCGATCAGGTCGCGGATGATGCTCTCATCCGCGCCTGCTTCATAAAAGTCTCCCAAAAAAGCCGTGGGATAACCGGAAGCAATGGCCAGAAGGATCAGCCGGTCGTAGCTGTCGGGAATATAGATGCCCGACATACCTGCCTTATATAACAGATCGTCTGCCTCGAGAATAAAGCTCTCTACGGCGTCCTTGCCGGTGAGTTCGGTATCCTGAAGGTCCCAGAAGATCATATACAGAAAGAGGAGGTCATGCCTGGACACAGGGATCTCCCTCTTTTTGAGCTTCCCGAGTCTTGCGCGCCAGAGCGGCTCGTCGGTCAGCTTGGAAGGTAGCGCGGGCGTCGATTTCTTTAAGGGAACAAAATCCCCCGTGGTCCCGTCGCCATACTGAGGCCATATATTCCGGTACATCTTACCGGCAAGCCAGGACAGCCGGACCGAGGGCTTTTCCGGGAGGCCGTCCGCCTCCCGGCCGGCCAGGATTTCTGTGATCTCCTCCAAAAGCTCGTCAAAACATTGATAGGCCCGTCGCGAATACCCGCCGAGGACGGATGCGTGTGAAAGGATGTACTCCCGCAGCTGGGAGGCCTTCTTTTCCGGCGAGGAGGGGGCGTCCAAAAGGGCCAGGATCTCATCCTCGATCAGTTCGCTCTGCCCGGAATAAGCAGGGTCTTCAAAGGGAGCTGCCTCCTTGAGATTTTGGGCCGTCTCCCGACAAAGCTCGTTGGCAAAGGCCCAGCCATAGGGATTCTTTTCTTTGTTCCCGTCGGCCAGCCGCTGACTGCAGAAACAGAAAAAGAAGATGAGTTCTTCGGAGCTTCGGAAATTGAAAGGCGGAAGGGAGCAGGACCGAAGGAGCTCCAGGACATCGTCTTCGTCCATGGAAAGGGCGAAGGCGAGCTTAAAGCAGTTGTCTCTCGACAGATGCTGACTCTCTCCCTTCAGATATTTTTCGAGCTGACTGTTCCGGAAAGTCCCTTCCATCCGGTTTTCGGACAAAAGATGCCGCATAAGCCTGAGATAGGAGGGGATTTCCTGTTCCGGCACGCTTCCCGCGAGGTTCCCGGCCGGCGTCATCCCGGAGAGCTCTTTAGGGAACCGCCTTTGCAGGCTTCGCGCAAGGACAAAGGCGAGGCTGTTGTCCTGACCCGGGTCTGTCAGGTACCGGATCATTTCGTCTGTGTTTTCCCAGCTCTTGTTATGGGCCGAGGATTCTTCCAGCATTTTAAAGAACCTGTGGCTCACCAGTCTTGTGTATTCCTGCATGATCATCTTCCTTTCAGAAAGCTAATTCGCATCCGTTAACAGTTCTCTTGCCATTCGGATCAGCTGATCCGGATCCATAACCCGGGCGATGCCGGTCCTTGTGCCGAGAGAAGTGAGTTCCTGCGCCTGCATACAGGCGACACCGGCGGCAAAATCAAAATAGCGGGAAAAAGTGCCGTCCGCGTAATACTTATAGACCCGGACACCCGGATCTGCCGAGTGCCTGGAGAAAAGGATATCTTCATTCAGGCTCTGCGTATGGATCTGCAGGAAATCCCCGTCCTTGTAGATTTCTGAGACCCAGAGGATCTCGGCATCGTCTGTCATCACCATTTCCTTCCGGGCAAGGTCCCAGCTCTTCAGATACCCGGAGTCCCCCCAGATCAGAAGGTGTTTGTCGTCCGCAAAGCAGGCGCGGGCTTTAGTGCTGCAGGTTTCCGGCAGCGTATCCACTTTACTGCCGGAAGCAATATCCCGGATCACAAAGTAGTGATCTTCCTGAAAGACCGCCAGCGCGCCGTCGGGGGAGACCGCCAGCAGGTTTGTATTCGCCGTAAGCTTCATTTCCGCTTCCGTAAAGCGGCCTGTCCCGGCGTCCAGCGTCCTGATCAGGGTCATTTCCGGCCCGGTCTGAGAGGGAAAAACCGAAGTCTGAACGAGGAAACCGTTCCCTTGGGGAAGTGCCGTCACATTTCGGAGCGACTGTCCCTCCTCTATAGTTACGGAAACAGGGGCGGCGAGATTTTCCCCGGGCGTGCCGCTTCCGCCGGAAGGAAAGAGAAGAAGCTCCCTGCCAAAATACAGGAGCACGTGGGTGTCCGAGGAACAACTCCGGCAGAGTGAGAAGGAATCGGGCAGCGTCTCAGACTGCGCGAGAAGGGCATTGCTTTGGATTCCCCAGGCACACAGTGAGATCTGCGCAGCGCCTTCCTTTTTCTCTGTCTGCAGGTAATACAGCGCGGGTTCGGAAGGGGTCCCGGCGATACAGAGCGGGGTTTGAAAGCCTCCCCGGTCTGTACGGGAGATCAGATCGTCACTTCCGGCGCGGGCGACGGCCAGATATTCTTCCCGGCCCTCCGGAGAGTCGGTCTCGACGTTCAGAACGCGGAACCATTCATCCTGCGCGGGAAGGTAAGAGACGCCGCTTACGTTGTCTCCGGATTCGATCTTCGGTTCCCGGAATCCTTCATAGTCGTGCTCGGAAAAAGCGATCATCCGGTTGGAGGAGTATCCGGAGAGGAGAAAGCGCAGGCCGTTGTCTTCATACGCGCAGGCATTTGAAAAAGTGCCCTCACAGGATCCGCAGAAAAAGCCGAGATTGGAATCGGCAAAGACCCGCCAGAAACTTCCGTCGGAGAGGACCGCGATCAGCGAGTGATTCTTGTAGGGGGCGACATTCAGGACGGGCGCCGCCAGCTGATACTCCTGAAGGGCAGAAAAAGTCTCCGGATCCAGGAGTTTCAGGTGATCTTCCTGCCACAAGGCAAGGACAGGGGCCGCGTCATCGCCATTGCCGGTGCTCATAAGGCCCTGCTGCTGAAGGTGGGAAAAACGGCTTTCTTCTTCATAAAGAAGAGACCCGTCCTCCAGGCTGAGGCACTGAAGCTTACTGATCCTGGTGCCGCTTTCGTAATCGTCCTTCCGGGTCAGTACAAAAGCCTTATGATCATCCGGAACTGAGAGCTCCTCGATGCGGACATCTTTTCCGATCTCTTCGTCCCAGAGAATCCGGCCGCTCTCAAGGTCAACGCCCATCAGGCTGCCGGGGCGATCATCCGTTACGGAAGAAAGGCCCAGAATCAGGAGGCGGCGGCTGGGGGAAAGAGCGCCTGTCCGCAGCTGCCGGAGATTGGAACCGGAGGCAGGGAGATCCTGCTCTCTAAGGAGGGTCCCGGACTTAAGATCGCCTGTCAGAACCGGATAGACAGCCCGGTACTTCTCGTCGGTCATGTAGGGGAGAATGAGGTAAAAGCGTTCCCCGTCGTCATCGGCGATCAGAAGAGACGCCTTTGTGTCACCGGGCAGGCCGCCCGCATGGGCAGTAATTTCCGTGCGCCAGAGGAGGCGCCCGTTTTCGGAATCCCAGCAGAGGAGCCGGCTTTCTGTCCTGAGAAGAAGGCGCCCCTCAGACAGAAACTGAAGCTCACACAGCGTCTCATCCGCGCAGCCGGCATCGAGGTCTTTAGGAAGAAACGCGCTCTTTTGGCGCATTGCGGTCAGGTCATAGAGATAAACGCGGCCGGCACTGTCAGCGACAGCCATGGAGGTCCCCTCCGGATTGACGGAAGGGGCACCCTCGATGGTCGTACCCGGTGCCAGAATGCCGTCGCTCTGAAAACAGGCAAAGGCGGAGTCCCAGTAGGCGTAGGTGGCCTGGTTGAGCGCATAGACAGCCGCATCCGTCATGGGCTTTGAGGGGTCGCTGCTGCTTTCCGGAAGGGCTTCCAGCGCCGTCCGGATCGCGCCCATGCGGTCCCCCTGTTTCAGCAGTTCTTCTGATCTTTGGGAGAGCAGCTCTCCCTGCCGCACCAGTGTTTCCCGGTGGGCGGCCATGATCCGGGCCGACTGGAACAGTGTATAGGCAGTAAATCCGGCCATCAGCGCACAGGAGGCGGCCGCAATGGCGGCTGCGCGCTTTAAAGCGTAGAGCTGCCGGCGCTGTCTGAGGGCATCAAAAGAGACCCCGAGCATGGGGGCTGCCAGACGAAGAACGGTATCCTTTCGGATGATCCGGACCATCTCTTCTTCGGTGCCGGCGCGCGCGTCTGCTGCCAGCATGGTCCTTGATCCTATATTCTCTGCGAGGAGTTCCCGGGGGAAGGATTCTTCCGGTTCGCCCTCGATCAGGACGGGAATGATCCGTGACAGGTCGTGGGTTTTAAGGAAAGCCCGGATTTCCTCAGAGACCCATACGGAAGAGGGTGTCTCTTTGGAGCATACGACGATCAGCCATTCCGATCCCGCCAGCGCGTCCCGTATGGCCGCGCCGAGATCCGCGCATGCGGACAGCTCTCCCAGATCGGTGAAGACCCGCTCAAACCGCCTTTTCCCGGTCTGCTTTCGGATTTCGGGCGGCACAGGAAAATGCTCGAGAGCAGTCTGAAGCGTCTTGACTGCCAAAATATCCCGGTCCCCGTGTTTGTAGCAAATAAACGCGTCGTAGCGGACTGCGCTGAGGGTGCTTCTTTCCGGTGCGAGCGCCTCCCGAAGCTTTGTGACCGCCGCCAGCATTTCGTCGGCGGAGCGGTAGCGGGCCTTCGGATCCGCGGCCAGCGAACGGCGCAGGATCTCCTGAAGGGAGCCGGCCAGATAGGAGGGACAGGAAGTGTGGCGCATCCTGAGCGGGGTGAGGATATCTCGCCCGGACCGGCCGGCGATTGTCTCAGGCTCATAGCGTCTGCCGGTGAGAAGTAAAAGAAGGAGATATCCCGCGGAAAAGAGGTCCGCCGCAGGGCCAAGGCGAAGGGTGCCGTCATTTTGGCGCATTTCCGGAGCGGAAAAGCCGCTTGTCGCAAAAAGCACTTTGTCAGTAATGGGGGCAGTCAGGCCGTCTGCCAGATACGGCCGTGAAGAGCCAAAGTCGATCAGGGCCGCCTGAAGACTTCCATCCTTGAGACTCCCCTTCAGAAAGATATTGCCGTCCTGAAGATCCAAATGGAGATACCCGGCCGCGTGAACTTCCCGAAGGGCATAGAGGACCTGTTCCAGGATGCGGAGCGCAAGAAGGGCACTGACGCCCCGCCGGTTTTCCCGGAGCAGGGAGCGCAGGGAGACCCCCTTTCCTGACAGGGACTCCATGACGGTGATGGTATTCGCCGCTTTTCGGAAGCTCTTACCGTCAAGGGAAAGCTCGACCTCTCCGGCAGTTTCAAGAACCGGAATCATTCGGGAGGAGACATTGTAGATCTGCCTTGTGGTATCCGCCTCCCGGCGCTGCATGGCCTGGACGGAGGCAAGGAAGGCTGCACCGTCCTTCCCGTCGGTTCCCGGAACGATGCTCCCTGTTTCATCCCGGCAAAAGCGGTATTTTTCGGAGATCGGAAAGCATTCCTTGATCGCGAGCCGCATGGGCTCCCGGCAAATACGGCCTTCTTCTGTATAGACGCGGACAGCAGGATAGATCAGACTTCCCCCGCCTTCTCCCAGCGTATCGCCGGTGATCTCCGCGCAAAAGCCGTTCGGAAAACGGATGAGCGTTCCTTTTGGAAGAGGTTCCCTGATAACAGACATAAGACGATCCTTTTGCGTAAGGGTGAACGGAATCGAGTGGAAAGCGCCCCACTCTAAATATGTAAAGTTTAGCATCCGGCCGGTCACTTTTCAATTCTCAGGGGAGGTCCGGATCGCCTGCCGGGCGCGCGCTTTTGGGGCATTGAGAAAAACAGCGCCGGCTTCAGGCTTTATACAGCAAGTTGAATGACAAGAGTGGCCCGGGATGCTATATTTTGATACATACGGAGGGAGGTGAGAAACAAGTTGGAGATAAAAGGAAAGGTGAATACGGCCATCTGCTATGCAAACGTCATTGAAGAGGAGGCGATCGAGCAGATCCGCCGCATGTGTGATTATGAATTTACGGAAGGCAGCAGGATCCGCATCATGCCGGACGTGCACGCAGGAAAGGGATGCACGATCGGAACGACCATGACCATTGTGGACAAAGCGGTCCCCAATATCGTGGGCGTCGATATCGGATGCGGCATGTATACCGTCAACCTGGGAAAAGCAGCCGTTGACTTTGAGAAGCTCGATGAAGCGGCTCACTATATCCCCTCCGGGATGAATGTCTGGGAGGGCAGACAGGAGCGCTTTGACCTGCAGGAACTGCGATGCTATCGGGACCTGAAGGACGCTAAGCGGCTGGAGCGGAGCCTTGGTACATTGGGAGGCGGAAACCATTTCATTGAGATCGATGAGGCGGCAGACGGCACGAAGTACCTGGTGATCCACAGCGGAAGCCGGAATCTGGGAAAGCAGGTTGCGGACCTGTACCAGCGCCTGGCCATTGACCTTCGAAGCGGCAAGGAAGAGTATTTCAAAAAGAGAGACGAGATCATAAGGACCTACAAGGAGCAGGGAAGGCGCAAGGAAATTCAGGCGGCGCTGAAGGAGATCGCCTGGAAAATACAGGAAGCCCCGATGCCGGAAGACTTATGTTTCCTGCACGGCGAGTATCTGGAGGATTACCTTCATGATGTGGAGATCTGCCAGCGCTTTGCCCGCAGAAACCGCGAGAAGATGGCGGAAGTCCTGCTTGAGAGATCCGGGATCGCAGGAGGCGAGGCCTTCCATACGATCCACAACTATATCAACACGGAAGAGAGGATCCTCCGCAAGGGCGCCATCGCCGCGCATGCCGGGGAGAAGGTCCTGATCCCGATCAACATGAGGGACGGAAGTGTCCTGGCGGTCGGAAAGGGCAATCCGGAATGGAACTATTCCGCGCCCCACGGCGCCGGAAGGATCATGTCCCGCCGTGCCGCCAGGGAGAAGCTGAACCTGGAAGAGTACCGGGAGACGATGAAGGGAATCTACACGACTTCCGTGAATGAAAACACATTGGATGAGGCGCCGATGGCGTACAAGTCTCTGGAGGATATCATCGATGTGATCCGCGATTCCGTGGAGATCATAGAGGTGATGAGACCGGTTTATAATTTCAAGGCGTCTGAATGAGAGGAAAAGGACCCCTTGTATTGCCGGTGACGGAGTGCTAATATAGAGTGTATCACAAGAAGGGAGCCTGCACGGCAGGCTGAGAACGGGCAATCGGCCCGGACCTTTATACCTGATTTGGATAATGCCAACGTAGGGACATTGTGGACAATACCGTTCGTGAAATGCGCTGAGGAACGATTTGAAAGCAGGGATGTCTATGCGGCATGCCTGCTTTTTTTCGCGTCCGGAGGGCGCAAACTGTCGGCATGGCTCATTGTACATTCCAAGCCATGCGCAGACAGGAACGGCAACGTAACCCGCAGGAAGCGGTCAACCGGGGGCACCACCTTTGGCCGCTATATAAAATTAATGCGAATCTGCCCGGGGAGGCAGGGAAAGGATCCAATGAGAACAGCATTAACAATCGCAGGAAGTGATTCCAGCGGAGGCGCCGGCAT
>DLYC01000233.1:14336-16079 GCA_003447895.1 Lachnospiraceae bacterium
CAGAATACAACCGGCGTCACAGGAATCATGGAAGTAACACCGTCATTTTTGGCAGAGCAGCTGGATTGTATTTTTACAGATATCTTTCCGGATGCGATAAAGACAGGGATGGTCTCATCATCCGGTCTGATCGAAACGATCGCGAATAAGCTCCGTCAGTACGGCGCACGAAACATCGTCGTGGACCCTGTCATGGTCGCGACCAGCGGCGCGAGGCTGATCAGCGAGGAAGCGATCGGCACCTTGAAAAAAGAATTATTACCTCTTGCAGCAGTGATCACGCCCAATATACCGGAAGCGGAAGTCCTGACTGAAATGACGATCACTTCACCCGAAGAGATGGAAGCGGCGGCGCGGGAGATCTATAGGCGCTATGGCTGTGCCGTACTGTGTAAAGGCGGACACCGGATCAGCGACGCCAACGATCTGCTCTTCGACGGCAGGGAAGCGGTCTGGTTCTACGGAAAAAGGATCGACAACCCCAACACGCACGGAACCGGCTGTACGCTGTCCTCGGCGATCGCATCCAATCTGGCTAAGGGCTATGATCTTAAGACCTCTGTGCAGTACGCCAAGAATTACATCTCCGGCGCGCTGGCAGCCATGCTCGATCTCGGAAAGGGAAGCGGCCCCATGAATCATGCTTTTGCCATTGACGGCGAGTATCGGGGGTGAGCGCGGGATGGATAAAACAAAAAAGACGTCAGTGTTTGCCAATGGACTGATCTGGTTCGGCGCAGGCGTCTCCATCGCGGAGATCCTGACGGGAACCTACTACAGCACGCTCGGATTCGGGAGAGGACTTGCGGCGATCCTTCTGGGACACCTGATCGGCGGCGTCATGATGTTCGCGGCCGGCCTGATCGGCGGACTCGAAGAGAAGAGCGCCATGGAGACAGTCAAGATGAGCTTCGGAGAGAAGGGGAGCCTTCTCTTTGTCCTTCTCAACGTCCTGCAGCTGGTCGGATGGACAGCGATCATGATCTATGACGGTGCCCTGGCTGCCGGCGGGATCCTGCCCGCCCCCGGCTGGGTATGGCCTCTGGTGATCGGCGGCCTGATCATAGTATGGATCCTGATCGGACTTACGAACCTGGGAAAGATCAACACGATCGCCATGGCGGCGCTCCTTGTGCTGAGCCTGATCCTGTGCTTTGTGATCTTTGGCGGCGGGAAGGCGGCCGAAGCGGTCATAGATGACAGCCTCAGCTTTGGCGCCGCGGTCGAACTGGGCGTCGCGATGCCGCTCTCCTGGCTTCCGCTCATCAGCGACTATACCAGAGAAGCGGAGAAACCGGTCGAGGCGACGGCCGTCAGCGTGCTGGTCTACAGCGCCGTCAGTATCTTCATGTATGTAATCGGCATGGGAGCCTCCATCTACACGGGATCCAACGACATCGCCTCGATCATGGTGAAGGCAGGACTTGGCATCGCAGGCCTTCTGATCATCGTTTTCTCCACCGTGACGACGACCTTTTTGGACGCGTATTCGGCCGGTGTCTCCTGCGTATCGATCTCGGAGAAGATCGATGAGAAGTGGGCGGCCGTTGTGGTCGCGGTGATCGGAACGATCGCTGCCATCGTGTACCCCATGGACAACATCACGGATTTCCTGTACCTGATCGGCTCCGTATTCGCCCCGATGATCGCGATCCAGATCGCGGACTATTTTATCCTGCGTAAGAAAGCGTTCAAGGGAGCGGCCAATGTGCAGAACCTGGTGATCTGGGTCATCGGCTTCGC
>DLYC01000036.1 GCA_003447895.1 Lachnospiraceae bacterium
ACTTCGGGACGGGTATTGTTATGGTATTTCTGGCAGTTGACGACGAAAGGCCCGCTCTCTACGACCTGACAAGTGCGCTGCAGGAAGTCGCGCCGGGCAGTCAGATCCTGACGGCGTCTTCCGGAAGAAAAGCACTTGAACTCGTAAAATCCTATCAGATCGACGTCGCGTTTCTTGACATCGAGATCGGCGGCACGAACGGCATTGACCTCGCGAGAAAGATCCGCGAGATGCAGCCGGACGTCCGCATCATTTTCGTGACGAGCCACGACAGCTATGCGCTGGACGCGTTCTCTGTCCATGCGACCGGCTATCTGCTTAAGCCTGTGTTCTCGGAAGATCTCGCCCGGGAGCTCACTTTCGCGTACCCTGAGAAACCGCAGAAGCGGATCCGCATCCAGACCTTCGGCGGGTTCGATATCTTCGTCGATGGCAAGCCGCTTTCCTTCCGCAGATCCAAGGCAAAAGAACTTCTCGCACTCCTCGTCGACCGCCGCGGCGGCACGCTGACCTCGCGCGAGGCCTGCGCCTACCTCTTCGAGGACGCATCCTACGACGAGTCGCAGAGCGCTTACTTCCGCATGATCGTCGCCGAGCTCTCCCGCACGCTGGAAGCCGCGAACGCGCGCGATATCCTTTTGCGCGAGCGCAATCAGCTCTCCATCGACCCGACGCAATTTGACTGTGACGCCTACGATTTCCTGGCAGGCGACCCCGTCGCCATCAACAGCTACCGCGGCGACTATATGTCCTGCTACAGCTGGGCGGAGTATTCGGTGGGGATGTTTGAGGATTATTGATTATGAACGAAAATGATATTCAGAAAAACAACTCCCGCCGCCTCCTGGTGATCGAGATCGCGGCGGTTCTAATTTTTGTGCTGCAGATAGTTACGACGGCGATCGTACTGCCGAGAGCTATGAAGACAATGGACGCCATCAATGAGATCGCGGACAAGTCGGAGGATCTGATCAGCAACGCTGACAAGACGATCACGGAAGCGAATGAAGCCATACAACACGCGGAATCATCGCTGGATTCCGCCGACAAACTTCTCAGCAGCACAAATGATCTGATCGATACCAACACGGAGAAGCTCACCGAAGCGATCGACCGCCTCTCGGAGCTGAACTTTGACGACCTGAATGCCTCAGTGGAGGCCCTTCGCAAAGTACTTGAGCCTTTGGCGCGGCTGACGGGAAGATAAGGCCCCAATGATCACAACAATCATCTTTGATATAGGAAGAGTCCTTATCACATATGACTGGACGAAGTTCCTGGAAAAGGACTTTCACGACGCCGAATCCGTAGCTGTCCTGCGGGATGCGTTCTTCGGGCACGGCCTGTGGAATGAGCTGGACCGCGGCGTGATTCCGGAGGAAGAACTGATCCGCCAGCTGGCGGTCTATGCCCCTGGCCGGGAGGACCAGATCCGGGAGTTCATTCACACATTCGCAGCTCAGTTCGAGCAGATGCCCTACAGCAAGCAGTGGATCCGCGACCTGAAGAAGAGAGGATTCGCGGTCTATTTCCTTTCCAACTATTCGCATCAGGCAATCAATGCCAATCGCGAAGTCCTCGACTTCATTCCGCTGATGGACGGCGGCGTCTTTTCCTGTGACGTCGGGCTGATCAAGCCGGAGCCGGAGATCTACCAGCTCCTCTGCAGCAAGTACGGCCTCAAGATGGAGGAATGCGTCTTCATCGACGACAAGCAGGCCAACACGGATGCGGCGAAGGCGCTTGGCATGCAGGCGATCACCTTCCGGGGGTATGAGGAGGCGATCAGGGAGTTGGAGGGGATGGACCTCCGAAGGACGATGCGCGATTGATCCCATAAGGATCCAAGGAGACACTCACAGGATCAGATGGTGACACGCGGCCCATGCATTTATTAAATATTTAATACGATGATGATGTTCGATGAACCGGCTAAATATAGCCGGTTTTTTGTTGCGTCTTTGTTGCGCGGAAAGGTATAATTTAGTTCATAGAATTGCCAAAATAGCGATAATATGTTTGCTTTCTGCGTTCAATTATGAATGACAGAACGAGTATTTTCACAGAGGTGATCTCTTTGAGCAGACAAGAGCGAAGAAGTCGTGGAAAACTGATCGATATCAGGAAGCTGCATCCGGTCTGGGTCCGCGCGGTAGCGGGCCTCGCGGCTGTGGTCATGTTCTGCACGGTATATGCACTGATTTTGCCGGCGGCAGCCATCACAGGAGCGGAGGCAACGGAGGAAATCGGGGTCTATCGGGAGGAAACCGGAGAACCGGATACAGCCACAACAGCTTCGGCAGAGGGAATGGAACTGGCGGCTGCGGGGGAAAAGGACTCTGCAGAGGAATCTTCGGAGACAGCGGAATCAGCAAAAGTGATTCAGGAGAGTCAGACGCAGGAAGAGACATCAGGACAGGCGGCGCAGGCTTCCGAAACCGATGACCAGACACCGGAAACAGAAGAGCAGGCACCTAAAGCTGAGGATCAGTCTCTAATAACGGAAGACCAGACACACATAGCGGAAGAACAAACTACCAAAGCGGAAGGCCAGACATCAGAGGCTGCGGACCAGACCACAAAGAGCACTGAGGAGACAACCGAACAGACATCAGAACCGGCTTCAGATGGGACCTCAGAACAGTCGACAGATCAGACTTCCGAGCAGTCGGTCGACCAGTCTGCAGAACAGGAAAGCTCTGAGGAGGAGACCTCGGAGGATGAAGAGGCTGAGGCTGTATTCAAAGAAGGCGAGCTTACCTATCAAGGCGGGGACTACACTGTCACCCTTACATATGGAGAAGACGCGAAGATCCCGGAAAAGGCTTTTCTCAAAGTGGAAGAGCTGACGGAAGGCGATGCCTATGAGAACTGCCTGAAAGAGGCAGCTGAGACCGTTGAGAAGAAAGAACAGGAACTGCGCGCCAGACTGTTCGATATCACGATCTGTGTCAAAAATAAGGACGGCGAGGATGAGGAGATCCAGCCGGCCGGCGCAGTGCGTGTCAGCATCGCATATGATGAGGCAGTGAAATTGCCCGAGGACGCAGAGATGCAGGTCGTCCACCTTGCGGCGGAAAAGAGCGAGGAAGAGAACAGTGTCCTGGACGTCGAGACGGAAGGCAAAGGCGCCGAGGTCGAGGGCGTCGCGTTTGATGCTGAGCACTTTTCAGTGTTCGTCGTAATGTATACGGTGGACTTTGAGTACTTTGTGAACGGTAAAATGTACCAGTTTAGCTTGCCCGGAGGCGGATTTGTCAGCTTTACAGACCTCGTAGAAGT
>DLYC01000171.1 GCA_003447895.1 Lachnospiraceae bacterium
AATGAAAAAGAGCCGGGCGTTTCTTCTCCGCCCGGCCCGTCGAATGATTCAATGGAATTAAATATGCTGGCTGATTTCGTACTCGTATTCTGAGATGGACTTGGTCATGGAAAGCGCTTCCTCGATATCCATATCGACAAACTGTCCGTGCTGGTAGCAAACGACCCGGTTTGTCTTTCCCTGGACCAGGATATCCGACGCATACGCACCCATAATGGACGCGTAGTAGCGGTCCTTACAGGTGGGGGATCCGCCTCGCTGCATGTATCCCAGGATCGTTGCGCGGGTCTCGATGCCGGTTGCCGCCTCGATCCTTCTGGCCATGGATGTGGAGTGTCCGATTCCCTCTGCGTTGATGATCAGATGGTGCTTCTTTCCGACCCTTCTGTTGATGATAATATGATCGACGATCTTCTGCTCGTCATAATCATACTTCTCGGGAAGCAGGATGTCCTCCGCGCCGTTCGCGATTCCGCACCAGAGAGCGATATAGCCCGCATGGCGTCCCATGACCTCGATGATACTGCATCTCTCATGGGAGGAGGAGGTGTCCTTGACCTTATCGATCGCTTCCATTGCCGTATTGACGGCTGTGTCGAATCCGATCGTGTAATCTGTACAGGTAATATCCAGGTCGATCGTTCCGGGAATTCCGATCGTGTTGATTCCGTGACGGGACAGCGCCTGCGCTCCGCGGTAAGAGCCGTCACCGCCGATCACGACGATGCCGTCAATTCCGTGTTTGTTACAGATGTCCGCCGCCTTCTGCTGCACTTCCTCTTCCTTGAACTCAGGACATCTGGCCGTACCCAGAATTGTGCCACCCTGATGGATGATGCCGGCAACATCGATTGATTTCATTTCTTTAAACTCTTCATTCAGAAGGCCTTTGTAACCTCTCTGAATTCCGATCACTTTGCACTTGTTGTACATTGCTTCTCTTGCAACCGCACGGATTGCCGCGTTCATACCCGGCGCGTCACCGCCACTGGTAAGTACGCCGATTTGTCTGATTTCCTTTGCCATATCAGTGCCTCCGCATCCTCAGAGTAGGATATAGTGAAAAATTATCAGTTACTATTTTATCCCAATATGTCCTTCAATGCAAATATTCTCGTTCATGTAAACACAACATTCCCGCTTCCGAAGCGGTCGGCGAGTTTCCGGATCAGGGATTCGTCCGCTCTCACGCCCATACCGGCCGGAAGTTCCTTCCGAAGGCGCGGATTGGCGATAAAGATCACGACTTTGTCCCGTCCGCCGTGCTCGTTAATGATCTCCATCAGATCCTTCTGCCCCTTTTTCCAGGCCTCAGGGTCCTCAAACCGGATCCAGAGCTTTCTGGGCACTTCGTCAAACAAAGTGACCTTCTCGCAGATCAGCTTTCCGTCGCGCTCCTCCTCGAGAGAGACTCTTCCGCTCAGGAACACCTTTCCGTCTTCGGTCAGCTTCGCGCCCTCTTTCTCATAGGTATTGGGAAAGACGATGACCTCCATCGTGCCCGTCATGTCTTCCACATCGAGAAAGGCCATGACTTTGTTGTTCTTGGTATATTTCACTTTTTTGGCAGAGATCATGCCGCCGATCACGGCTCTGTCCCCGTCGTTTACAACCGTCTCCCCGGTCTCCTCGTCCGGAATAAAGTCCGCGACGCGGTTTGTGATATGGTTCTTCCAGATTCCCATGTAGTCTTCCAGGGGGTGCCCGCTGACATAGATGCCGAGAACTTCCTTCTCGAACGCGAGCTTCATCTCCTTCGTGTACTCTCCCACATCGGGCATGGAAATGATGTAGTCCTTCTTCTCCTCCTCGTCGGCGAAGTCAAACAGGGACATCTGCCCGGCCATATCATTCTTTTTGGAGCTCGAAAGGTCGTCCATCATCCGCATATAGACGCTCATGAGCTGCTTTCGGGTGGCCCCCAGGCAGTCGAGCGCGCCGGCTTTGATAAAGTTCTCGACAACTCTCTTGTTGACTTCCCGGTCCTTCAGGATCATGCGGGAGAGGAAATCGTGAAGGTCCCGGAACGGTCCCCTCTCGTTTCTTTCGCGGATCACCGCGTCGATCACGGGTCTTCCCACGCCTTTGATCGCGGTCAGGCCGTACCGGATCGCGCCTCCGGATACGGAAAATCCGGCCTCTCCCTCGTTGATGTCCGGCGGGAGGAGCTTAATGCCCATGCTGCGGCAGGTCAGAATATAGCCGGCCACCTTGTTGGGAAAGTCAATGACCGACGTCATGAGGGCCGCCATGAACTCAGTCGGATAATAGTATTTGAGCCATGCGGTCTGATAGGCCACAACGGCATAGCAGGCTGCATGGGACTTATTAAACGCATACTTGGCAAAATCCATCATCGTGTCGTAGATATGGGATGCCACATCCGCCCCGATTCCCTTGGCAATACAGCCCGGAACGCCCTCTTCGGGGTTTCCGTAGATGAAGTTCCGGCGCTCCTGCTCCATCACCTTCTGCTTCTTCTTGGACATAGCGCGGCGCACCAGGTCGCTTCGTCCGAGCGTGTAGCCGCCCAGCTCCCGCACGATCTGCATGACCTGCTCCTGGTCGACGATGCAGCCGTAGGTGACCGAGAGGATGGGCTCGAGCAGCGGGGGT
>DLYC01000077.1 GCA_003447895.1 Lachnospiraceae bacterium
GCAATGCCGCCCCTCTATAAAGTCGTGCCCAAAAAGGGCGGGGAAGGACAGTATCTGTACGACGACTACGCGCTTTCCAAATACAGAAAGACGCACAAGAATGATTTCACCCTGCAGCGCTACAAGGGACTTGGAGAGATGGACCCCGAACAGCTCTGGGAGACCACGCTCGATCCCGAGAGGCGCTATATGAAGCAGGTTCAGATTGAAGACGCGATCCACGCGTCGGAGATCACGGAGCTTCTTATGGGAAGCGACGTGCCGCCCAGAAAGAGCTTTATCCACGATCACGCATCCGATGCAGAACTCGATGTCTGATCAGTAAACGACCATAACAAACAGACAGGAAAGAGACGAGAATATCTATGCCAAAAGACGACCGCAGCAAAAACAGTAAAAAGGGAAAGGGCACTTCGGAGGACACCTTTAAAAAGACGCCGGAGGAGCAGATCATCAAGACGGAGTACTCCGAGCTGATGCAGAAATCCTATATCGATTACGCGATGAGCGTGATCGTCGCGAGAGCGCTCCCGGATGTCAGGGACGGCTTAAAGCCCGTCCAGAGAAGAACGCTTTACGATATGCATGAACTCGGAATACGCTTTGACAAGCCTTTTCGAAAGAGCGCGCGTATCGTGGGCGATACCATGGGTAAATATCACCCCCATGGGGACAGCTCGATCTACGACGCGCTGGTCGTTATGGCGCAGGATTTCAAGAAGGGACTGCCCCTCGTCAACGGGCACGGAAATTTCGGAAACATAGAGGGCGACGGCGCTGCCGCCATGCGTTACACGGAAGCGAGGCTCCAGGAGGTGACCCAGGAAGCTTTTCTCGCGGATCTTGACAAAGACGTGGTGGACTTTGTCCCCAATTTTGACGAGAACGAGAAAGAGCCATCCGTGCTCCCGGTCAAAATTCCGAATTTTCTGATCAACGGCTCCGAGGGAATCGCCGTCGGCATGGCCACCAGCACACCGCCCCACAACCTCGCGGAAGTGATCGACGCGCAGATTGCCCTGATGGAGAATCCGGAACTGACGAGCACAGATCTTATGCGCTATGTCAAGGGCCCGGACTTCCCTACGGGAGGCGTCATTGTCAACAAAGACGAGCTTTCGCAGATCTATGAGACTGGCACGGGAAAGGTGCGGCTCAGGGGAAAGACCAAAGTGGAGAAGGGAAGGTCCGGCCATGTAAACCTTGTGGTCACGGAAGTTCCCTACACGATGATCGGCTCGGGAATCGGGAAGTTTCTGACCGATGTCGCCGCGCTCTCCGAAAAGAAGGTCACAAACGACATTATCGATATCACAAACCAGTCCGACAAGGACGGGATCCGCATCGTGATCGAACTTAGAAAGGACACGGACACCGAGTATTTCAAAAATCTGCTCTACAAAAAGACGAGACTGGAGGACACTTTCGGCGTCAATATGCTCGCGATCCATGACGGGCGCCCCGAGACGCTCAGCCTTCGGGATATCTTAAAGGCCAACACGGATTTCCTCTACGAGACGACGACGAGAAAGTATACAAACCTTCTCGAGAAGGAGCAGAAAAAGAGAGAGATCCAGGAAGGCCTGATCCGCGCCGTGAATGTCATTGACCTGATCATTGAGATCCTGCGCGGCGCCAAGGACAGAAAGACCGTAAAGAACTGCCTGGTAAACGGAGAAACAAAAGGTATTCGTTTCCGAAATGAAGAGTCGGAGATCATGGCCACCCAGCTTGCGTTTACGGAGGCACAGGCGGACGCGATCCTGGATATGAGGCTGTACAAGCTGATCGGCCTGGAGCTGGAAGCTCTCATGAAAGAGCATGAGGAGACTGTAGCCAATATTTACCGCTACGAGGACATCCTGGAGGAGCGGGACTCCATGACCAGGGTCCTTCGGGATGAGCTGATCGGGATCCGTGACAAATACAGAAGACCCAGACGCACGGAGATCATTCAGGCGGAGGCCTCCGTCTTTACGGTCAGGGAAGAGGAGGAAGACAGGGATCTTCTGTTTGTGATGGACCGCTTCGGTTATGCCAAGACAATGGATCCTTCCGTCTATACAAAGAACAAGGCGGCGGTCGAGTCCGCTTATCACCATATCTTCACCTGCCGGAGCGCGGGAAAGATATGCCTCTTTACCGGAGACGGATCGCTTCACACAGTGAAGGTGTCCGACCTTCCGATGGGAAGGCTCAGGGATAAGGGAATTCCGATCGATAATGTCAGTAACTTTGATTCGGCAAAGGAAGAGATCGTCCTTGCCTGCAGCCAGTCGGATCTCAATCTTTACCGGCTCCTCTTCGTCACAGAGAGAGGACTTGTCAAGATCGTCAGCGGCGGGGAATTTGAGACCCGCATGAAGACAATGAACGCGACCAAGCTCGCGGAGGACGATAAACTTGTGTACGCGGGCGTGATCACGGACCAGAAATTCGCGGTCCTGATCAGCCGGAACGGATTTGTGCTCAAGTTCCCGCTCGACCAGATCTCGGAGATGAAAAAGACAGCAGCGGGCATGCAGGGCATGAAGCTGGGGAAAGACGATCTGGTGGAGAAGGCGCTCCTCATCAGAGAGAAGGAGCCGGAACCTCTCTTGTACAAAGACACGCAGATCGACCTCAACAAGATGCGCACGTCCGTAAGAAACGGTAAAGGGACCAAGCGTCTCTGATCCGGCCCTTTGCCGCATCGGATGAGAAGGTCCTGACTGGACAAAAGAGAGAAGATTCTATACACTTGATATGTCAAACCGGAGCTTTGCTCTGATTGGTTTTCTATAGAAAAAGAGGTAAGTATGAGAGTGATCGCAGGCACTGCAAGGAGACTCCTTCTGTGCGCGCCTTCCGGTATGGATACCAGGCCGACACAGGATATCATCAAGGAGACCTTGTTCAATATCATTCAGTCGGAAGTACCGGGTTCGGTTTTTCTGGACCTGTGCGCAGGGAGCGGCGCCATCGGCATCGAGGCCCTGAGCCGCGGAGCCAAAAAGGCCTATTTTGTCGAGAACGGGCGGGAAGCCTGCTCGTGCATCCAGAAGAACCTTCACACCACACACTTTGAGGACAAGGCTGTTCTTTTGAGGCAGGACGTTTTGAGCGCGCTTCGGCACATCCATGAGAAGGAGGCGGATATCATTTATCTGGATCCCCCCTATGAAGCGGAGACGGTTCACAATCTTCTTCACGCGCTGGCCGCCGAGAAATTCGTGACAGAGAACACACTGATCATCGTGGAGACCTCCATGAACACAGATTTTTCCTACCTGCCGCAGATCGGGCTCTGTCTGGTCAGGGAGAAGGACTACAAGGCAAACAGGCATCTGTTCATAAGAAGAGCAGCGGCGAAATCATGACTACATAGAGGAAGGACGAGAAGAAATATGAAGCACGCAATCTACCCCGGCAGTTTTGACCCTGTGACCTACGGTCACATTGATATTATCAGGAGAGCTGCTGAAATGTTCGATAACCTCACAGTCTGTGTTTTGGACAATAAAGCGAAAACTCCATTGTTTTCTGTTGACGAACGTGTTAAAATGTTACGCAAAGTGTCAGAAAATATTCCAAATGTGCAGGTCGATTCCTACTATGGTTTGTTGATGGATTATGCACGGAAAATTGACTGTCATATAGCGGTGAGAGGACTCAGGGCAGTCACGGATTTTGAGTATGAGCTTCAGATCGCCCATGCGAACAGAACGATCTCCGGCGGCTGGCTCGATACGATCTTTATTACCAGCAGCACGGAGTACGCGTACCTGAGTTCTTCCGTCGTAAAGGAGATTGCTTCATTCGGAGGCGACATCTCTCTGTGTGTTCCCAAATGCATAGAAGAGGAAGTCGTCGGCAAGATGAGAATCATTCATCCCGAGTTTTATCGGTAAGCATCCCGGTAAATTGAACCATTACAAGGAGGAGTTAAATATATGAGCAGCAAAATCGAGCAGCAGATCGATCAGATTGAGGATTTTATTGATTCCTGTCCTTACAAGACTTTTTCCAAAACACACATTATTGTAGACAAGGAAGAGCTGGACGCTCTTTTGGAAGAGCTAAGAGCCAAGACTCCCGAGGAGATCAGGCATTATCAGCGGATCATCAACAATAAAGAGGCGATCATTAACGACGCAAAGAGAAAGGCGGAGGAGATGATCAACGAAGCCACGGTTCACACCAATGAACTTGTGAATGAGCACGAGATCATGCAGCAGGCCTATGCCCAGGCGCAGGAGATCGTCAGAATGGCTACGCAGCAGGCACAGGACATCCTGGACAAGGCGACGATCGAATCCAACTCGATCAAGGCTGACGCTTCCCAGTATATGGAAGATATGCTCAGAAGGATCGAAGAGAGCACGACCAGCGCGAGAAACAATCTCACGACGATCTTCTCCGGCTTCCACGCAGAGATGAGCGACTATATCGACACAGTCAAACAGAACCGCTCCGAGCTCATTCCGGAAGAAGAGAGAGAAAGTACAGAGGACCTGATGCCCGAAGTGGACGAGGATCAGGAGGAGTTTGACGAAGGAGACGATGACTCCGAATTTGTGAATACGGATATGGTTCAGGAGTAAAACTGAAAGAATATTCTGGATGGGCATCTTTTCTGCTGAAGGGAAGATGCCCCTTTCATTATGTGGAGTGGAATATGATCGGCAAAAAAGGAACTTACGGATATATCAAAAAGCGGAGAAAGCTGATGGCCTTTCTCTCACTTCTTCTTTTCGCGGCAATACTGGGGGTCTATTTTGGCGCGCAGTGGTATTTTAAGACAAACAGGAATGTGTTTACGATCCTCGCCGCGCTGAGCTGCATCGGACTCGGAAAATGTGTCGTGGACCTTGTCATGTTCTGCCGGGCGGGGTGCTGCTCGGAAAAGGCGCACGAGATCATCTCGCTTCACATCGGAAAGCTGGCGGGACGGTATGATCTTTATATGACAAGCTACGACAAGAACTTCTCCCTGAGCCACGCGGTGTGCGCCGGCAAATCGGTATGCGCCTTTACGGAGGATGCCAGATGCGACGCGAAAGCGGGAGAGATGCACATCCGGACAATGCTCGAGAACGACGGCTTCAAGGGCTATACGGTCAAAATATTCCGAAATCTTGACAACTATGTAGAGCGGCTCGACGCGCTCAACCGGCTGGAGGGAAGTAAAGAATCCAGGAGCATCCAGGGAGTGATGGACCTTCTTGAGTCTGTCTCTCTGTAAATGGCCGGCAAAAAGCGGGGAAACTATGAGAAAACTAAAGGTCCGTAGAGAGGAGAGGGAGCAGCGCCTTAACAAGTACCTCTTAAGAAAAATGCCGGAAGCGCCTTCCTCCTTTATCTATAAGATGCTCAGGAAAAAGAATATAACGCTAAACGGCAAAAAGGCGTCCGGCAGTGAACTTCTTCAGGAAGGAGATCTGGTGACGCTTTTTCTTTCTGATGAGACGATCCTCAAATTCGGAGGAACAGCCGCGGACGAAAACGCCCCGGAAGAAGCTTCCGCAAAGAGGCAGGACGAGGAGCGGGAAATGCGGGAATTTCTGAGCGCCTTCAGGGCGATCGGAGGCCGGATCGGAAAGTCGGGCATTCTTTACGAGGACGGGAATATCCTGGCGGTCAGAAAACCCGTGGGGGTCCTCTCGCAGAAATCCCTGCCGTCGGACATGTCCATGAACGAGTGGCTCGTCGGATATCTGCTCGATGAGGGAAAGGTGAGCGCCGCATCGATCCGGCAGTTCAGGCCGTCGGTGTGTAACCGCCTTGACAGAAACACCGGAGGGATCCTCCTGTGCGCCGTATCCCTTCAGGGAGCGAGAAAAATGGCGCAGCTTCTGCGCGACAGGTCTCTCAGGAAATTCTATCAGGCCGTGGTTGTCGGCAGAATGGAAAGCGCGGGAAGGATCGAGGGGTACCTGGAAAAGGACCACGCAGCCAACGCGGTCTCTTTTACCGGGGAGAAAAGCCCGGACAGAGAGAGCGCCCGGAAGGAAGGAGTCTACACAAAGACTCTCTACAGGCCGCTCCTTACAGGGGAGAAGTTTTCTCTGATGGAAATGGAGCTGATCACAGGAAAAACCCACCAGATCCGAAGCCACCTGGCCGCAGCCGGGCACCCGATCGCCGGGGACCCCAAGTACGGGGATACAGGGTTGGGGCGGCAGATCCGGGAGGAATACGGGATCCGGGGCCAGATGCTGTGGTGCAGCCGGATCGAGTTTCCCCGGATGGAGGAGGAATTTGAAGCGCTCTCGCAAAGAGTCATCACCTGTGACCCGCCCGCGCTCTACCACGAAATGATCAAGTAACAGACCGGTAACCGATACAAGGAGACGGACAATACATGCCAACCTGGAAATCGCGGGGACTAAGAGGCTCTCTCTTTGAGGATGAGATCAACCGCACAAATGAAAAATATAAGGAGCAGAAACTGGCCCTGATCCAGAAAATCCCGACGCCGATCACGCCCATGAAGATCGACAGTGAGAACCGGCACATCACGCTGGCCTATTTCGACCAAAAGAGTACAGTGGACTACATCGGCGTGATCCAGGGGATTCCCGTCTGCTTCGATGCCAAGGAATGCAGGCAGAAGACCTTTGCCCTTCAAAATATACACCCACACCAGGTGGCCTTTATGAAAGCGTTTGAGGAGCAGGACGGACTGGCTTTTTTCCTCATCAGCTATACCGAGGAGGATTTTTATTACTACCTGCCTTTCCGGCACTTCATGCCCTTTTGGGAGCGCGCCGAGGCCGGCGGAAGAAAGAGCTTTCGGATGGATGAGCTGGATATGAACTGGGTTCTCCCCAAAAAGCCCGGCATCCTGGTTCCCTATCTCGAGATGATCAACAGGGACCTGTCAGAGCGGTTTACGGATCAGGACGGTGAATTTGACACCCACTGAATAATACTGTATACTTCCTATGATTTTATGTGTTAACAGATTAGCACTGCAATATAGTAAAGCGAAGGAGAACGCATGAATTACGCCAACAGAAAAGCACAGGACCTGCTCCATACGCCGGAGGGTGTCAGAGATACCTACGGAAGGGAATATGCAGCCAAGCAGTCCACTATAGAGAAGATCGCAAACCGGATCCACCTATACGGATATGAAGATCTGCAGACGCCTTCCTTTGAATATTTTGACGTATTCGCAAGCGAGATCGGAACGACATCGTCGAGGGAGCTGTTCAAATTCTTCGACAAGGAGGGCAATACGCTGGTCCTTCGCCCCGACTTTACCCCCTCCGTGGCGAGATGCGCGGCCAAGTACTATATGGATGAGAAAGATCCGCTCCGCTTCTGCTATCAGGGGAGTGCCTTCAGCAACACGTCGGACCTTCAGGGAAAGCTCAAGGAGACGACGCAGATGGGCGCTGAGCTCATAAATGACGACAGCGCGCAGGCGGACGGCGAGATGATCGCCATGCTGACTGAGTGCCTTCTCGAAGCCGGGCTCACCGAATTTCAGATCAGTGTGGGGAACGTCGAGTATTTCAAGGGAATCTGCGAGTACCTCGGAATGGAGCCTTCCGTGGAAATGGCGCTTCGGGATGAGATCTCGGGAAAGAACTACTTCGCCGCGGAGGACCTTCTTCGCAGCGAGGGATACAGCAAAGCGGACAGGGACCTCTTCCTTCGGATCAGGGATTTTATGGAGACCGCGGAGGACCTCAAGGCAGCGGCGGATGCCGCTCCCAGCAGGCGGGCCGCAGAGGCGGTGGAAAGGCTGATCGATGTCTGGAACGTCGTCGACGCGTACGGGCTCTCCAAGTATCTGAGCTTTGACCTTTCACTCCTTAGTAAGTATCATTATTACACGGGCATCATCTTCAAGGGCTATACCTACGGAACCGGAGAGCCGATCGCTTCGGGCGGGCGCTATGACCAGCTCCTTAGCTATTTTGGCAAAAAAGCGCCGGCCATAGGCTGTATGATCTCGATCGACCCGCTTATGGAAGCAATGCGGCGGCAGCATATAACGGAGGTCAGTGAGGCTCAGATCCAGAGGATCTATTACGATAAAGACAACTATGAGGAGGCTCTCAAAACGGCCCGAATGAGCCGTATGGCGGGCTTTCGGACAGTCCTTCTGCCGCAAAAGGGGCTCCCGGACGAGGAACGGAGGTCATTGTGAACGACTATATTACGATCGCCCTGACGAAGGGACGTCTTGCCAACAAAACAATGGAGCTTCTTGAAAAGGCGGGCTATACATGCGAGGAGCTTGGGGAGAAGGGATCGAGAAAACTGATCTTTACAAACGAGGAGCAGAAACTCCGGTTCTTTCTGGCCAAGGGCCCGGATGTGCCCACGTATGTCGAATACGGCGCGGCGGATATCGGTGTCGTCGGATCGGATATCATCATGGAGGAAAACCGCCGGGTCTATGAAGTCCTGGACCTGGGATTCGGAAAGTGCAGAATGTGCGTGTGCGGTCCCGCCGAAGCACTGGATCTCTTAAAGCACCATGAAATGATCCGCGTGACATCCAAATACCCGAATATCGCGAGGGAATACTTCTACAACCGAAAGCATCAGACGGTGGATATCATCAAGCTGAACGGCTCCGTGGAACTGGGGCCCATCGTGGAGCTTGGCGATGTGATCGTCGATATTGTGGAGACGGGCTCAACGCTCAGGGAGAACGGGCTTTCCGTTCTCGAGGAGGTCTGCCCCATATCCGCGAGAATGATCGTCAATCAGGTGTCCATGCAGATGAAGACGAGAAGGATCCGGGAGATGATCGGCAATATCCGGGACTGCCTGGAATAAGCCGCGGGGCATTCGGACAGACACAGCATTCACGGCAAAGCGGCAGGATACTTTAGGGAGTGAGCAGGATGAGAACAGTTAAACTGGATAAGAATACAAGAGACAAAGCGCTTGAGAAACTGATCGGACGCGGCGCGTCCGGGTACGGTGAGTACGAAAAGACAGTCCGGGAGATCATCGGTACTGTGCGGGAAAAGGGTGATCAGGCGCTCATTGAATACGGAAAGAAATTTGACCGCTGTGAACTCACCCCGGAGACGCTGCGCGTCTCCGAGGAGGAGATCCGGGAGGCCTATGAGTCGCTCGACCCCGCGTTCATCGAAGTCATGAAGAAGGCCGCGGAGAACATCAGGGACTATCATGCGAAGCAGAAGAGGACCAGCTGGATCACGACAAGGGAGGACGGTGTGATCCTGGGGCAGAAGATCACGCCGATCGAAGTCTCGGGGTGCTACGTGCCCGGCGGAAGAGCGGTCTATCCCTCGAGCGTTCTGATGAACATTGTGCCGGCCAAGGTGGCAGGCGTATCCAGGATCGTCATGTGCACGCCGCCCGGAAAAGACGGGAAGGCGGCAGCGGGAACCGTTGTCGCGGCCGATATCGCCGGCGCGGATGAGATCTACAAGGTCGGCGGCGCCCAGGCGATCGCCGCGATGGCTTACGGCACGGAGACAGTTCCGAAAACCGACAAGATCACGGGACCCGGCAACATCTTTGTCGCTCTGGCCAAAAAGGAATGCTTCGGCGTCACGGGAATTGATTCCGTGGCGGGCCCCAGTGAGATCCTGGTCATTGCGGACGAGACGGCGAACCCGAGGTTTGTCGCGGCAGACCTTCTGTCCCAGGCGGAACATGACCCCATGGCCAGCGCCATCCTTCTTACAACGGATGAAAACCTTGCCAAAGCGGTCTCCGACCAGATCGACGGCTTCTTAAAGACACTGTCGAGGGCCGAGATCATCCGCAGGTCCCTCGAAGACTACGGCTATATTTTTATCGGCGATTCCATGGACGACCTGATCGACGCGGCCAATACGATCGCCTCGGAGCACCTCGAGATCATCACGGCGAATCCCTATGAAGTGATGACGAGGATCCGGAATGCCGGGGCTATTTTCCTCGGCAGCTATTCGTCGGAACCCCTGGGGGACTATTTTGCAGGTCCCAACCACATCCTTCCGACAAACGGGACAGCGAGATTTTTCTCGCCGCTCGGAGTGGATGATTTCGTAAAGAAGAGCAGCATCATCTCTTATTCGAAGGAGGCGCTCAGAGCCGTTCACAAAGATATCGAGCTGTTTGCTCTTAACGAGGGACTGACAGCGCATGCCAACTCGATCGCCGTGCGCTTTGAAGGAGAGGACGCTTCGACAGGGAGGAAAGAATGATCATGGAAAAAAGGATTTCGGAAGTCCGCAGAACGACGGGAGAGACCGATATTACCATGCGCTTTTGCCTCGACGGAAGCGGCAGGGCGGAGCTGTCCACCGGGATCGGCTTTTTTGACCACATGATGGACGCCTTCACAAGGCACGGACTGTTCGACCTGAGCCTTCAGGCGAAAGGAGATCTTCATGTGGACGGGCATCACACGGTCGAGGACACAGGGATCGTGCTTGGGCAGGCGATCCGGGAAGCGGTCGGGGACAAAAAGGGAATCCGGCGGTACGGATACTTCGTCCTTCCCATGGATGAAGCGCTGATCCTCTGCGCGGTGGACCTCTGCGGACGTCCGTATTTTGTCATGGAAGGAGAGCCCATAAATGCCCCGATGGTGGGAGATTTCGACACGGAACTGGTCAGGGAGTTTTTCTATTCCGTCTCTTACAGCGCGGCCATGAATCTCCACTTCCGGATCCTTTCCGGCACAAACGCGCATCACATCATTGAGGGAATGTTCAAGTGCTTCTCCAAGGCTCTCGATATGGCAACGCAGAGAGAAGAGAGGATCACAGACGTTCTGAGCACCAAAGGCAGTCTGTAAAAACAGCATCAAAACCGAGGAAAACAATGGATACACAGTACAAACAGCTGATCCCCGCGATCTATCTCTTTCAGGGGAAGGCAGTGAAGAATCTCTCCGATCACAGTGTGGTCAGCGAGGATCCCGCGGCACTGGCGGCGGAATATGACAACGGATTTACCGACGCGGTCATGATCTTTGATCTGTCCGGTTCGGACAAGGAACAGGAAGCGCACAACGACGTGATCAGGCAGATCTGCGAGTGCACCCGTGTGCCTGTAATGGCCGCGGGCGGCATCAAGCGGATGGAAGATGTCAAAAAATTCCTGTATGCGGGATGCTCCCTGGCTTATCTGGATCTGTCCGAAGAAGGAAACGCGCTCCTTGCGGCGGAAGTCTCCGACAAATTCGGCCGCGACAGGATCGGCGCCCTGTTTGCTTCCGAAGAGGAGCTCCTTGGCAGAGCTGAGCTCATAAAGGGAAAGATCTCCCGCCTTCTTTATATCGGTGAGGAGCCGTTTGCAGGCCTCTCTGACGACGCCGAAGAGGCGCTCAGGGCTTCCGAAGAGGAAGGCCGGATTCCCGTGACGGCACAGATCAGCGAATCCATGTGCGTCAGAGAGTCCCTCACACCGGAAAAGATTGACGGTGTGACCGGAAACGGCGTAAACAAGAGGATCGGCAAGCTTTCCTTTGTGAGAAACAAGCTCGTATCATCGGGAATTCCGGTCAGAGTAAGAAAAGCATCCCATTCATGGGAGGAATTCAAACTCGGACCTGACGGGCTTTTGCCCGTTGTCGTCCAGGAGGCCTCGACGGACCAGGTCCTCATGGTGGCCTACATGAATGAAGAGGCCTATAACAGGACGGTCGCGACCGGAAGAATGACCTACTGGTCCAGAAGCAGGAAAGAAATCTGGGTGAAGGGACTTACCAGCGGCCACTACCAGTTCGTCCGCTCTCTGACCGCGGACTGTGACATGGACACGCTCCTTGCCAAAGTCGACCAGATCGGCGCTGCCTGCCACACGGGGAGCCACTCCTGCTTTTTTAACGAGATCCAGAAAGAAGAGGGGAAGGAAATCTTCAATCCCCAGAAGGTTCTTCTTAACGACTACAACACGATCGTCCATCGAAAAGAGCACCCCAAAAAGGGGTCCTATACCAATTATCTCTTCGACAAGGGGATTGACAAAATGCTCAAGAAGCTGGGAGAAGAGGCGACGGAGATCATCATCGCCGCCAAGAACCCCAATCCCAATGAGATCGTCTACGAGATCTCCGATTACCTTTACCATCTCATGGTTGTGATGGCCCAGAAGGGGATCACCTGGGACGATGTGACAGAGGAACTTGCCAGAAGACAGAAAAAAGAAGAGAATGATTCTTGACAGGATGGGATCCTTCTGCTATGTTATTTGAGTATGCCGCATGATGAGGCTTTTTATGTGCTGCGCTGTATGGTACTGCAGAACAGCAGCACGGAAAGTGTCCCGAAAAGGGATCGCCGCAATCAGCGAGTTTTTATAAGAAGGAGGTACCAGAATGTACGCAATTATCGCAACAGGTGGCAAGCAGTACAAAGTTTCCGAGGGAGATATCATCGATATCGAGAAGATCGAGGGCGAGAGTGGCACAGAGGTCACTTTTGACAAGGTAATCTGCATCGGCGGTGACACCATGAAGGTCGGCGAGGACGTCGCTTCCGCAACTGTCACAGGAACTGTTATGGATCAGGGCAAGGGCAAAAAGGTTGTTGTCTATCACTACAAGAGAAAGACCGGCTATCACAAAAAGAACGGTCACAGACAGCTCTTTACCCGCGTGAAGATCGACAAGATCAACGGCTGATCAGTTCAGACCGGACAGAGAATGATCTGAAATGATCCGGGTTACGATCCAGAAAGAGAAGGGGGCCTACAAGTCCTTTATCTGCACCGGACACGCGGAATATGCATCAAACAGGGGGCTCAGAGGACTTCTGAATCCTCAGGGAGATGTGGTCTGCGCAGGCGTATCCGCCATAGTCATAAACACAGTCAACTGCCTGGAGGATCTTCTCCATGAAGACATCGGATATGATTATGATGATAAAGAAGGCGGTCTTCTGACCTGCGTTTTCCGAAGTGCACCAACCAATGAAGCATCACTTCTCATCGACTCCATGATCCACGGACTTAAGTGGATCCGGAAGGAATACGGTGAGAGATATCTGAAATTCGAAATCGAGGAGGTATAGACATGTTAAATTTGAACCTTCAGTTCTTCGCCCATAAAAAGGGAATGGGATCCACCAAGAACGGTCGTGATTCCAACGCTAAGAGACTCGGCGCTAAGAGAGCTGACGGCCAGTTCGTTAAGGCCGGCAACATCCTTTACAGACAGCGCGGCACCAGCATTCACCCCGGCCTCAATGTAGGAATCGGCGGTGATGACACCCTGTATGCTCTGACCGACGGAATCCTTCGCTTTGAGCGCGTAGGTAAGGACAGGAAGAGAGCTTCTGTTCATCCCGTAGAGGCGAAGCAGTAATACTGCAGGGAATACCGTATGAATGTGAGGACTTCAGGCAGACGTCAATGAGCTCTGTCTGAAGTCTTTTGCTATCACGCAGGGAATATCCCCGATATAAGGAGTAATAATTCAGAATGTTTATCGATAAAGCGAAGATCGTGGTATCCAGCGGAAAAGGCGGAGACGGCCACGTTTCATTCAGAAGAGAGAAATATGTTCCCGCGGGAGGCCCGGACGGCGGAGACGGAGGAGACGGCGGCAGTGTAGTCTTTGAGGTGGACGAAGGACTCAATACACTGGCAGATTTTCGCCATATCAGAAAGTACCAGGCGCAGCACGGAGAACCCGGCAAAAAGCGGCGCTGCACCGGGAAGAAAGGCGCCGATCTTGTGATCAAGGTGCCCGAGGGTACGATCATCAAGGACGCGGCGAGCGGAAAGGTGATCGCCGATATGTCCGCGGACTTAAGAAGCTATGTGATCCTGAAGGGCGGAAGAGGCGGAAACGGGAATATGCACTACGCGACTTCCACGATGCAGGCGCCAAAATATGCCCAGCCCGGCCAGCCTTCCAGGACGATCGAGCTCCTGCTGGAACTGAAAGTGATCGCGGATGTCGGGCTTGTGGGATACCCCAATGTCGGCAAATCGACTCTGCTCTCGGTGGTCAGTAACGCGAAACCCAGGATTGCCAATTATCATTTTACGACCTTAAATCCCATCCTTGGCGTTGTCGATCTCGAGGATGCCAAAGGCTTTGTCATGGCGGATATTCCCGGACTGATCGAAGGGGCGGCAGAAGGCGCGGGACTCGGCCATGAATTTCTCGCGCACATAGAGAGGACCAAGATCCTGATCCATGTAGTCGATGCCTCCGGTTCGGAGGGGAGGGACCCGGTAGAGGATATCAGGACGATCAACCGGGAACTGAATGCCTATGAATCGGAGACCGGAAAGAAAAAGCAGGTCATCGCGGCCAACAAATGCGATCTTCTTGAGGAGGGGTCCGACGCGCTGGACAGGATCAGGGAGTATGCCGCGTCGCTCGGTACAGAGGTCTTTCCGATCAGCGCGGCGACAGGAGAAGGCGTCAGGGAGCTCTTATATCACGTGAGCGGAATGCTTGCGGAACTGCCCTCTGAGACGACTGTCTATGAGCAGGAATACGATCCCGAAGAAATGCTTCAGATCGAGGTCGGGGAACCCTTCACGGTGACCTATGACGCGAAGGCGAAGGAATATGTCGTCGAAGGTCCCAAGGTCGAGAGAATGCTCGGCTACACAAATCTTGAGTCGGAAAAGGGCTTTTTATTCTTCCAGAATTTCCTGAAGGAGAACAAGATCCTTGACAGGCTTAAGGACCTCGGATGCAAGGAAGGCGATACCGTAAGGCTCTACGGGCACAGATTTGAATACTACGACTGAGCGCGCCCTGCCTTCACAACCAAACATAAAGGAGTCAATATACAATTATGCTTACCAGTAAACAGAGATCCTATCTGATCGGCCTTTCCAATCAGCTCGATCCGGTAGTGATGATCGGAAAAAACGGAGTCAGTCCCGAGACGGTCGTCTCCACAGAAGAAGCTTTCAATACGAGAGAACTTCTCAAAGGCGCGGTCATGAAGATGGCGCCCGAGACACCCCGCGAGGCGGCGGAGACGCTTGCGGGAAGGACGCGCTCCCAGGTGGTCATGGTGATCGGAAGAAAGTTTGTCCTTTACAGACCTTTCAAAGAAAATCCGAAGATCATTCTCCCCTGACAGAGGGCGGTTGACCGGGTCCGGCTCTTACAGAACGCTCTTTTACACTTCCTGCAGACAAGGAGGGCTTTTATGCATACGGAAAATACAAAAATGAGGATCGGGATACTCGGCGGCACATTTGATCCGATCCATTACGGACATCTGATCATTGCGGAACAGGCAAGAGACCAGTACGCCCTTGACAAAGTTCTTCTGATCCCGTCCGGTCACTCCTATTTCAAGGATAACCGCAGGCAGAAAGTCCAGCCCCCGCAGATAAGACTTGAAATGACAAGGATCGCGGCAGAAGGGTATGCTCCCTTTGAGGTATCGGACCTGGAAGTACTAAGACCGGGAAATACCTACAGCTTTGAGACCTTGGAGGCGCTGGCGGACCGGAATCCGGATGCGGAACTCTTCTTTATCGTCGGCGCGGATACGATCTGTTCTATGGATACCTGGAAAGAACCCGGGCGGCTTTTTGATGCCTGTACCGTTCTGGCTGCCATGCGGAAGGACCAGGTGGATCCCGACAGTTTCCGAAATTCCGTCAGGGCGCTGGAGGAAAAATACGGGGCTGTTATCCGCACGGTCGAGATCCCCAATATAGGAATCTCTTCCACAGACATCCGGGAGAGAGTGGGGCGCAAAAAATCGATTCATTATCTCGTGCCGGATCCGCTCGAAAGATATATAATAGAAAACGGGATCTACAGATGACAGAGGATTTTGGAAATCCGTGAGGTGTCACAGTGATTTCGGGAAGAACCTTGTAAAGGAGCAATTTTTTGAACAAAAAGGAACGTATCAATCTGATCAAAGAACTGGAATCTGAACTGGCATTCGGACGGTTCATTCACACGATGGGTGTGTCCGGAACCGCGTCCAATCTGGCGATGTGTTATGGCGCCGAAATCGACAAGGCAGAACTTGCGGGTCTTCTCCATGACTGTGCCAAGTGCCTGAGTCTTTCCAAAATGCTCAAGATCTGTGAAAAGGCAGAGGTGCCGCTGACGGAACTGGAGAAAAACAGCAGCTCACTTCTGCATTCCAAGGCGGGAGCTGTTCTGGCCAGGGATAAGTACGGTGTGGAAGATGAGGATATACTGAACGCGATCCGCTATCATACCACAGGACGTCCCGGGATGAGTCTTCTTGAAAAGATCGTCTTCGTGGCTGACTACATTGAACCGGGAAGGGATACGGCTCCGAATCTTGCGCTTGTGCGAAAACTCGCCTATGAGAGCATAGACGAGTGCGTGCTTCAGATTCTCAAAGATACCCTGAGTTATCTGGGAGGGACGGGGACAAGCACAGATCCCATGACACAGAAAACCTATGACTATTACAGAAGATGTGATGAAGAGAGGAAATTTTATGAGTGAAAACGCAAACACAAAGGAAAGATCGGCAGAGCTGGCCCGCGTTGCGATCGCCGCGCTTGAAGAAAAGAAAGCGGAAGATATCCGCGTGATCGACATCAGCGACGTTTCTGTTCTCGCGGACTATTTTATTATCGCGAACGGCTCCAACGGCCCGCAGATCCAGGCGCTTTCGGATGAAGTCAGCGAGAAGATGGAAAAGGCAGGCGCTGTCCTCAAGCAGATCGAGGGATATGACAATGCCAGCTGGGTCCTTCTTGACTTTGGCGATGTGATCATCCATATTTTCAACCGCGAATACAGACTTCTCTATGATCTGGAGAGAATCTGGAGAGACGGCAAACAGGTGGACAAGGATCAGCTTTGATCCGGGGACCGCGCCCGATCCGGCAGATTCCGAAAATCATAAGGAGCCTGTCCGCAGTGTAAATGCTCTTTAAAGGATTTACACTGCGGACAGGCTCCTTTTCTTTTACAGGCCGGCCGGCAGGATAAGAGGAGTAACTCTGAGAGTTACATAGCGCGGAAAACGCCGAACACCTTTCCTAAAATGACGCACGAGTCGACGATGATCGGATCCATGGTGTCATTTTCGGGCTGCAGGCGAATGTGCCCGTCCTCTTTGTAAAATGTCTTGACGGTAGCTTCCTCACCGACCATAGCGACAACGATCTCGCCGTTATGCGCGGTGCTGCAGGAATTGACAAAGATCAGATCTCCGTCGAAGATTCCGGCATTGATCATAGACTCTCCGCGGACTCTCAGGGCATAGGATTCTCCCGAAGGGACGAATTCCGCCGGAACGGGGAAATAGCTCTCTATATTCTCCTGCGCAAGGATCGGCTGCCCGGCTGCTACGTTTCCGACGATGGGAAGAGAGGACATCTCCGTCCGGACCATCTGGAAACTGTCGTCACAGATCTCGATCGCCCTGGGCTTTGTGGGATCTCTTCGAATAAAGCCGTTCCTCTCAAGTGTGGAGAGGTGTGAGTGTACGGAAGAAGTGGACTTGAGTCCCACCCTCTCGCAGATCTCGCGAACGGTGGGCGGATATCCCTTTTCAAGGATCACTTCCTTGAGATAATCCAGTATTTCCTGCTGTTTCTTGGTTATCTTAGCGGGCATGCGTTATACCTCCTGTCTGAACATAATAATGAAAGATCATCATCTGATTCTATTATAAAGACAACTTTCCTAAAAAGCAAACATATATTCAGAATAAATGTTCGGTTTTTCTTGACATGCGAATAAATGTTCGATACAATAAGAACGTGCAAACATAGGTTCGCAGTATTCAAGGACGGAAAGGGGAACAGTAATGAACAGGAACGGGTCAGGAAGTTACGGGAATTTCAACGGCGCGAACGAGGGGATCCAGGTGATGGCATGTGTACAGGGAAATACCGCACGAAGCGCCCGGTATGATTATGATCTTTACGAATCTGAACAAATCCGGTATGCCGATGATCTTTCTCCGGCCGCGTCGAACCGATGCCGGGTATATGACTTCAGAAACGGAAGGACCATTGAGGCACAGGACCGCAAAAGGAAGAGATCCCGAAAGGTATACAGAAGCAGCGCGGCTTCCTCAGTGCGTCACTGCGAAGGGAGAGGAAGAAAGCGCAGCCGGAGAAAAGCTTCAGCTGCCGCCACGAGAAGAATGATCCGTTATGCGCTTGCGGGTGTCATGATCGCTTTCCTCATCACGCTCGTGACCGGAATCGGCTCCAGGGCGGATATGAGAGAAATTCCCAAAGCGTACAAGTATTATGATACTATTACTGTTGGATGTAACGAGAATCTTCTGGATATAGTCGAGCGTTATGACAACAGGGATTATTACGAGACACAGACAGATTATGTGAAGGAGCTGTGCAGGATCAACAATCTGGCCTATGATACCACAGAGTATCCGAATGTTCCGCCCGGAACCCATCTGGTTGTTCCCTATTATTCAGAAGAGCTCAAGTAATACAGACGGGGCCCGCCCGGCGGGTCTGCCGCAGTCAGTATATACGGAGGCGAAATGAAGATAGACCTGATCACAGGATTTTTGGGCGCCGGAAAGACAACGCTGATCCGGCTCTATGCGGAGTACCTGGTGGAAAAAGGAGAGAAGATCTGCATATTGGAAAATGACTACGGGGCAGTCAACGTGGACATGATGTTTCTGCAGGACCTTCTCAGCGACCGCTGTGAACTGGAGATGGTAATAGGCGGGGACGGCTTAGAGGCCCACAGGCGCCGGTTTAAGACTAAGCTGATCTCTATGGCCATGGTCGGCTATGACAGGGTGATCGTGGAACCGTCAGGGGTCTATGACACCGACGAATTCTTTGACACGCTCAGGGAAGAGCCGCTCGACCGCTGGTATGAACCCGGCAATGTGATCTCTGTCGTCAGCGCGGATACCGGGCCCGATCTCTCGGAAGAATCGGCCTATCTGCTCGCGTCACAGATTGCCAATGCGGGCTGTGTGATCCTTAGCAAAGTACAGGAGGTGCCTCCGGAAAAGGCAGAGAGGACTGCCCTCTATCTGAACGAGGTCATGGAAAAGTTTCACTGTGAGAGGAGATTTTCGGACGAAATTATTTCGGTTCCCTGGGATCAGAGCGGCGGACTGGATTTCGACAGGATCAGCCGGTGCGGCTTCAGGCTTTCGGATCATATCAAGTATCAGGTGGATCAGAGCAACCATTTCAGCTCCCTGTTCTATTTTTATGTCAGAATGGATGAGAGTCAGATCCGCGAGGCTGTCAGGAGCATCTTCGACGACCCCAAATGCGGTCATGTCCACAGGATCAAGGGATTCGTCCGGCTGCATGACGAGAAGTGGATCCGGATCAATGCGGTATCGGGAAATGCGGAGTATGAGACCACTGACAAAGGCGAAGACTCGGTGATCGTGATCGGAGAGGATCTTTGCAGGGAGGAAGTGGATCTCTATCTGAAGTCACATTCGAGATACAGCGGTGAACTGTAAAGAAAAGACAATAGAAAAGACGATCGCCCGGCAGCCTCCGGCTGCTGGGCGATCTGTTTATTTTTATCACTGTTTTCAATTGTATCGTATTCAATTTTCATTCGGGCTGACCGGATCTTGTCCATCATCTCTTCACATCTGTGTTCAATGTAATCATCCGGGTCAATACGTCCTCTTATCTCAATATCAATAATGCGTGTGAACTCCGTCAGATCCAGCTTCCGATCCCTGAGAAAGATCTCCCAGACAGTTCTCCCATCATGACCTTTGCGGATGGAAACTTCAACATCGTTTCTTTCTGCATAGCTCATAACATCAAACATATAGTATAAAACCTCTTACTTTCTGATTGCTGCGGTGAAACAGCAGCATATTGCTGCTCGGTGGGATATTGCGATTGGCTCGGGCAGCATTCTTTTTGTTACGTTTGGGATTGTAATCGATACCACTAAGAATAAAAACCGTCAAATATGACATTCTTTAGGTCTTTACTGTATATTTTGCCCCAAAACACGCTTTATTATCATAATCTGAATTACAAATTACAGAATTTAATAATTTATTTAAAAATATTACAAATATATTAAAAAATACTTGCAAATATCGGAACAATATTGTAACATAAGACTTGCCAAACAACTTTGTGATGATATTTGCGAGCGCGATTTGTGATTCACTCCCTATATTGTCACGCGTAACTTTCAATACGTAAACCATATAAGGAGAATGAATATGAAACGTGTACGATTAACCGCAATGCTCCTCGCGGCAGCTCTTAGTGTCTCTTCCGTACCTTCTGTCGGCGCAAGCGCGGCAGTAAACGGCAGTTCTGCCGATGCATCCGCCAGGGTGTATCAGGTGAGCAGCACGCTTACGGAAAGTGAAGCAAAGAGTGTCAAGAAGACAACCAAGAAGACGACGCCGGTCAAACTGGGATGGGTCAAAAAGAATAAGAAATGGTACTATGTGACCAGGAAGGGCAACAAAAAAGGCTGGGCCAAGAT
>DLYC01000246.1 GCA_003447895.1 Lachnospiraceae bacterium
ACAAATTCCAGCTGCGCGAGGGACCTCTGGCTCAGCACGTCAAAAGATCGAATGGACTCCACTTCGTCTCCCCACAGCTCGATCCTGTAGGGATTTTCTTCCGTCAGCTCATAGATGTCGAGGATATCCCCGCGTACGGCGAACTGCCCCGGTTTCTCCACCTGGTACTGCTTCTCATATCCCATGGCCACCAGCATCTTCGCGGTGTCCGTGAGGGACAGTTCTCCCCTCTTTTCAATGGAGAGGACACTCTTTTTGAGGACGTCCAGAGGGATCTGCGGCGTCATGAGCGCGGCGAAAGTCGTAACGACAGTTGTGGGCTTTCCCTCGATGATCCTTCGAAGGCAGCGGATCCTCTCCGTGTCCAGCTCCCGGCCCCGCAGGTCCGCCTGGTAGAAGATCAGGTCCTTGGCCGGAAACAGCGTCGCGTTCCGGTCATAGAAGCGGAAGTTCTCCTGGATCTCCTTTGCCCTCTGGTCACTGTACGTGATGATCAGCCGGAACCTTGCGCAGGGCGCAAGGGAGTCCTCCTTCGTGAGCGCGTGGATCAGGTGGAGCTTTTGCGCGTCGGCGCATCCCTCCGCGAGGACACTGACCGGATTGAGCTGCAGGGCATCCACTATTTGGTTGTACTTCTCAGATTCCCTCAGGGGCGCTGTCAGTGTGGACATCCGGATCCTCCTGCTGTTTTTTGGTTTTTTCCTTCTTCTGCTTTCTGGTGTTGAACCGGTTCATCGCCTTGTCCGGCCCTTCCTCCACCATACAGATGACCGCTTCCGCCGCTTTTTCGAAAGCCTCCTCCATGACCGCTTTGTCCTCTTGGGAGAAGTGTCCCAGCACATGACCGATCATATCCTCCTCGGAAGAGGGTTTGGGCCCGACGCCGATCCTGATCCTGCAGAAAGTGTCGTCTCCCATGTGCTGTATGATGTTTTTAAGTCCGTTGTGGCCGCCGGCGCTCCCCTTTGTGCGGATGCGGAGATGCCCGGCCGGAAGATCGATATCATCGGAAATGACGATCAGGTGATCGTGATGATCCACTTTGTAGAAGCTGCAGATCTCCCTGACTGCCTCCCCGCTCAGATTCATGTAGGTGAGCGGCTTTACAAGGATCACCTTCTCTCCTCCGATCGAAGCTTTCCCGATCATGGACTTTCCGAAGCGCTGCGGTCCGCCGGCTCTTAGCCGGTCCACCAGTTCATCGATCACGGAAAATCCCACATTGTGTCTTGTGCCGTCGTACTTTCGTCCCGGATTTCCCAGGCCGACAATAATAAAACAGGAATCCATTCTGTCCTCCCTGCCGGAGCGCGCCGCGCCGGGAGTGCGTGGTCGTTTCCCGATCCTCTCCTTCCGGCTGCGGCGCCTCGGCGCATTCTGACAAATATCGGTTTTGTTTACATTCTATGCGTATCACCTTTACATACCACAAACTGGCAGGTATCGTCAAGAAAGGGAGCCCCGCTCCCGCGAAAAGGCGCGCGAAAAGGCCCTGCCCGCCGATTCCGGGCACAAAATCCCGCCGATTCCGGGGCACAAAAACGCCGCGGGCCAGAGGCGCGCGGCGTTTTCTTTACACTATATTCAGCTGTTTGATATTCGTGCTATGCTGTATTATGCTGTCGTACCTGTAGTTGAAAAATCTTCCTGCAGTGCACTTCTTTCATACTCATCCAGAATTATGCTTTCCAGCATCGCCCTGGTTTCTGTATTGATGGGATGAGCAATGTCTCTATACTCCCCGTCTGCCGATTTCTTGCTCGGCATTGCAATGAAGAGTCCTTTTTCACCTTCGATGACCTTGATATCGTGAACAACGAAGACCTGATCGATCGTTATAGAGACGACTGCTTTCATCTTGCCTTCTTTGGCAATCCTTCTAACTCTTACATCCGTCACCTGCATAGCGTTCTCCATTTCTAAATGGTATAACGTTCGCCCTTTTCCACTACGATCCTTATACCATTTTCACCTTTGTAACAGGAATTTGCCTGAATGGTGTCGCCGCTCTCCACGATGCAGTTCTCAATAATAGTATTGTCTCCGATGTAAACATCATTCAAAATGAGTGAATTCCTTATTACACAATTATTGCCAACATAGACCTGTTGGAACAATACAGAATTCTCCACCGTTCCGTTCACAATACATCCGCTGGACAGAAGACTGTTCCTGATCCTGACGCCGACATTATATTTTGCCGGAGGAAGGTCTGCGACCTTAGAGTGAACCTCGGGGTACTGTTTGAAGAAATAGTCCCTGATCTCCGGATTCAGAAAATCCATGTTTGTCTTGTAGTAATCCTCAACAGTTGCAATATTGCTCCAATAGTTGTGCAGCCTGTACCCGTAGATCCTCTTCAGTCCTCTGTAGCGGATGAGGATATCCTGAACAAAATCATACCGGTTTTCTTCCATGCTCTTTTCAAGAAGCTCTATGAGAAGCCTCCTTCTGATCACATAGATTCCACAAGAAATTGTGTTAAACTCCGCGACGACCGGCTTCTCGACAAATTCCTGAATCCTGCCGTCCGCATCCATCTGCACAGTTCCATACCGTTCCACATTAAAGTTTTCCGGCATTTCTTTGACCACCACAGTGATATCCGCTCTCTTGTCAACGTGATACTCAAGAACCTCGTTGTAATCCATCTTGTAGACACAGTCTCCCGAAGCGATCACGACATAAGGCTCATGCGACGTCTTCAGAAAGCTGATATTCTGAGCGATCGCGTCAGCTGTCCCACGGTACCACTGACTGCTGGCGTCCGCAAAGGAGGGGGTAAAGAGGAACATACCTCCCTGTTTACGCCCGAAATCCCACCACTTGGACGATGCCAGATGTTCATTCAGGCTCCTGGAATTATATTGCGTCAGTACAGCGACTTTCTGAATTCTTGAGTGTTCCATGTTGCTGAGTGCAAAGTCAATACTGCGGTAACTTCCTGCCACAGGCATCGCGCACACTGCTCTGCGCTTTGACAGTTCCTTCATCCGCTTGCTGTTTCCGCCGGCCAGAATAATTCCTACTGCCCTCATTCCGCGTCACCTTCTTTCACCAGAGTTTTTCCGCTCTCAAGCCTGCTGCCGGGATAATCCGCTGCAGTTGTCTCGCCAGAGATCATTACATTCTTTCCGATCGTCACGCCTGCAGGAATTACCGTTCCTTCTCCCAGTGTTACGATACCCTCTCTGTAAATATCAGGTCTGGTGTCATTGGGAACCTCGTAGCCATCGCCAAGGACAACTCCGTCTCCGATCGTGACGTCTTCCGCAGCGATGACTTTGTAAAGCCTGCTGCCCGCGCCGACGCGGGTCCCGTTCATGAGGATCGAGTCCCTTACCTCCGCGCCTTTTTCGATCGTCACATCACAGCCGATGACCGAATTGTATACCCTGCCGTAAACCTCTGTTCCTTCCCCGATGATCGTCCTCTCAGCTACACTCTCCGGGCCAAAATACTGCGGCACGTTGGACGTGCTCTTCGTGTAGATCTTCCAATACTCCTCGTACAGGTTGAATTCCGGCACGATGTCAATGAGCTCCATATTGGCTTCCCAATAGGAGGTCAGGGTCCCGACATCTTTCCAGTATCCGTTGAACTCATACGCGTAGAGCGGAGATCCGTTGTCACGGCAGTACGGGATAATGTGCTTTCCGAAGTCCAGATTGGGCTGTTCTTTGTTGGCGACCAGCGATTCCTTGAGCGTCTTCCAGTTGAAAATGTAAATTCCCATGGAAGCAAGATTGCTGCGGGGATGCGCGGGTTTTTCCTCAAAGTCCACGATCTTTCTGTCTTCGTCGGTAATCATGATTCCGAAACGGCTTGCCTCTTCCATAGGGACGGGCATGACAGCAATGGTTACGTCCGCGCCGTTTTCCTTGTGGAAATCCAGCATGGATTCATAATCCATCTTATAGATATGATCGCCTGAGAGAATCAGCACATAATCGGGATTAAAGCTCTCCATATAGGTGAGATTCTGATAGATCGCGTTGGCGGTTCCCGTGTACCACTCCGTATGCCGCATCTGCTCATACGGAGAGAGGACGGAGACGCCTCCGACGTTCTTGTCAAGATCCCACGGAATACCGATCCCGACGTGCGTATTCAATCGAAGCGGCATATACTGAGTCAGTACGCCGACCGTATCCACACCTGAATTAATACAGTTGCTGAGCGGAAAATCAATGATCCTGTACTTCCCGCCAAAGGATACCGCCGGTTTAGCCATATTTGATGTAAGAATTCCGAGTCTGCTCCCCTGGCCGCCTGCCAGCAACATAGCGATCATTTCTTTTTTTACTATCATGTTGCCACCTCTGGTATGAATTTTGAAAATTATAAACAATTTAACGTGTATAATTTTGCAAAAATATTATATCACACCGTTCTGAGAAATGAAACCGAACATTGACTCCGCCCAATTGTTTTACTTTTTGTTGTGTTTAGTTTAAATTTGAATGCATTTTCGAACTTTTTCCACCCGAAAGCGGCCTCTTTGACTTGTATGATGTCTTAGTGTATGATACGAACGATAACCGACAAAGAACAGGGATACTTCTTACAGATACAGCTAGGAGGGTTTTATGTATCAAATTGATTTGAACAGACCGATCCACGTCTTTTTCTCAGGGATCGGCGGAATTTCCATGAGCGGCCTCGCCAGGATCCTCAGGAGCAGAGGCTTTACCGTATCGGGTTCCGACCGCGCCTCATCCGCGATCACGGAGGACCTTGCAAAAGACGGCATTCCGGTCATGATCGGGCAGAAAAAAGAGAATATTACCGGGGACATCGACCTCGTCGTCTTCACAGCGGCGATCCATCCCGATAATCCCGAGTATATCGCCGTAAATGAGCTGGGAATCCCCCACATGAACCGTTCCGTGCTCCTTGGGCAGATCATGCGCTGCTACAAGGACCCCGTCGCCATCAGCGGAACGCACGGAAAGACTACGACAACTTCCATGATTTCCGAGATCCTCATGGAGGCGGGCACTGACCCGACGCTCTCGATCGGCGGAATCCTCAGCAGCATCGGGGGAAATGTCAGGATCGGCAAAAGTCACTATTTTGCCGCGGAGGCCTGCGAGTATACCAACAGCTTCCTCGATATGTTCCCCGGCATCGGGATCATCCTGGATATCGATGAGGACCATCTGGACTTTTTCAAGGACCTCGCGGACATCCGCCGTTCCTTCCGGAAATTTGCACAGCGCATCCCCGCGGACGGCGCCCTGATCCTCAACACCCAGATCCCGGACTACGAGGAGATCGCAGGCGGCCTTGACTGCGACGTCATCCTGTACGGCCCCGATGAGAAGGCGGATTACTGGCCGGAGGGCATCACCTACGACGAGTTTGCCCACCCCTCCTATACGCTCTGCAGCCGCGGCGCGGACGGCACTGTGACAAGACAGCCGATCGCGCTCAGTGTTCCCGGGGAGCACAACGTCTATAACTCCATGGCGGCTGTCGCCGCGGCGGACCGGCTCGGGATCGACCGCAGGGATACCGCGGCCGCGCTCTATAAGTACGGCGGCACAGAGAGACGTTTCGAAAAACTCGGAACCCGGAACGGCTTCACGGTCATCGACGACTACGCGCACCATCCCACGGAGATCGAGGCGACACTGAAAACCGCCGCCAACTGTCCCCACCATGAGATCTACTGCGTGTTCCAGTCCCACACCTACACAAGGACAAAGGCGCTGATGAAGGAATTCGCAAAGGCCCTGACCCTGGCGGATCACATCGTGCTGGCCCCCATCTACCCGGCCAGGGAGACCGATGACCTGGGGATCAGCGCCCACACGCTGGCGGCAGAGATCGAAGCGCTCGGCCATCCCTGCGTGTGCCTTGACACTTTCAGCGAAATTGAAAATTATCTTCTGAAAAATTGCCAAAAGGACGATTTGGTGATAACCATGGGAGCCGGAAACATCAATGAAGTAGGCAGAAATCTGGTTTCATAACCCCGGCTGTTCCCGCTTTTCCACATAATCCCCTTTTTTACGGGGGCCCGTCCTTGTGGAAATCTCTGCCTCGTGAACCTCCTTTAATCAGGGACTTTCGCGGGGCATTCCCATGTTATCCACATTATCCACAAAACGCTCCGGCCGCGGCGCAGGCCTGCCGCCCCGGATATTTATGGACAAAATGACCATTTCGCTGTTTTGGCGCCTGTGCTATACTGCACTTATCAATCATGTAAATTACCGCTATTACGGCAAGCGCCCCGGCGGATTGTTCATACATAACGTCCTTTCAGAGTTTTCTCCGCAGGGAAGGGGAGGTTTGTGAAGTGTTCACGGTCTACAGCGAAAAGGGAACAGGGGCAACCCTGGTTTCCAATCTGTTTATCGACAATTATATGAGAGACGCCAATGACGCGCAGCTAAAGGTCTATCTGTATCTTCTGCGCATGATGAATGCCGGCCGTTCCACCAGCATTTCCGACATGGCGGATCAGTTCAATCACACCGAGAAGGAAGTGATGCGGTCTCTCCGCTACTGGGAGAGCCGCGGTCTTATTGTGCTCGAATATGACGACGTGGGGAATCTGTCCTCCCTGCACATGGTATCTCCCGGCCGCGACCAGGTCGTGAGCCGGACCTATCCTGTGCCCTTTGACTCAGCCGGAAACGGACCCTCGCAGGTCGCCCCTGCCCTTTCCGCTCCGGTCGCAGAAGCGTTCCCTCCCCGGGATATGTCCGCGGACAGCGTCTCGCGCACGAATACGCCGTCTCTTCCCAGACTGGGCCAGATGGCGATTCCCGCCTCGCAGCACACAGCCTCCGCTGCCGGGGATTCCACGGCGAAAGCCGTGCCTGTCTCCCACAAGCGCCCGGATGCCGCCGACCTGGAAGCCTTCCGAAGCAGTCAGAAGAGAGCGCAGCTTCTGTTCGTGATCGAGCAGTATATCGGAAAGCCCCTCTCCCCGAGCGAAGTGGAGAGCGTGTACTTTATCTCCGAGCAGCTCCACTTCTCGGATTCGCTCATTGACTACCTGCTCCAGTACTGCATCGACAGGAACAAGAAGGATTTCCGCTATATCGAAAAAGTAGCGGTCAACTGGGCACAGCACGGGATCACGACCTCCAAACAGGCTGAGCGCGCCGTATCCGGTTTTGGCAAGAACCGGCGCGGTTCCGGAGCCGGAACCAGGCCGTCCGCCAATCCCTTTAACCAGTTCGAGCAGAACCAGTACGATTTTGACGAACTCGAGAAGGAACTGTTAAGTAACTGATCTCACCGGATCACACAGGATCATCAATGTTTCAAAGCCTTATTGAGGAGATTTCGTGTCGCTGACCACCGAACAATACAACGAGATCATGCGCGGCTACATGCAGAAGCAGAGCAGGAACCGTCACCAGGCCCTGCAGCGCCGGGAGGAGGTATATGCCAGAATTCCCGAATTCAGAGAGCTCACCGACAAGGTTCCGAGCCTCGCTGTAGAATACCTGCGCTCCAAACTGGGAGAAACTGGAACCGTCCGTTCCGATTCTCCCTTTTCTCTGCGCCCGGAACTTGACCGGATCGCGGAGAAGAAAAAGCACCTTCTGATCTCCCACGGCTATCCGGGAAACTATCTGGACGAGGAATACGACTGCCCCCTCTGCAGGGATACCGGCTTTGTGGACGGGAAGAAATGCCGCTGCTTCAAGCAGAAGGAAATTGCCGTCCTGTATGACCATTCCCATTTGGCAGAACTTGTCAAGGAACAAAATTTTGACAAATTGTCCGAATCCTATTACCATGGTGACGACCTGAAAAGATTTCGCTCCGCGGCCGCGGCCTGCCGCCGCATGGCTTCGGAGTTCGATACCGTGTTCCGAAACCTGTACCTGTACGGGACCGTCGGCACCGGGAAGTCTTTTCTCTCCATTTGTGTTGCCAAGGAGGTCCTGGAGAGCTGCCACTCGGTGCTCTACTTCAGCGCGGCAGCCCTGTTTGACAAATTGTCGATGTATTCCTTCGACATAAAGGCCAAGGAGGAGCTTCGAAGCTTCACCTCCGACCTCTACGAATGCGATCTTCTGATCATTGACGATCTGGGGACCGAGCTCACCAATCAGTTCATCTCGGCGCAGTTTTTCAGCCTGCTGAATGAGCGGTATCTGGGCCGCAGACATACGGTGATCTCCACAAATCTCTCCCTGGGAGAGATGCAGACCAGATACTCCGACAGGGTCTTCTCGCGGATCACGAGCGGCTATGAGCTCTATAAGCTCACGGGAAGCGACATCCGCCTCCGGAAGACAAGGCAGCGCAGTACAAGCGGTCATACTGCCGCCTCCGCCAATTGGAAGTTTCCGTCTTCATAAGATACTTTACTGGACGGTATTCTCACCATACATCAACTCTTAAGCCAGAGAAAGCGAGGATCACTCATGGAACCAATCAAACAACACGACAAGCGTCATCTGGACACCCTGCCTGCCGGTGCTCTCGGAATCATCCCTGTCAAGGGCTGTGAAGAGATAGCCTCCGAGATCGACTACTACCTCACCAGATGGAGAGCTGAGCGTGAAAGCGAGCACAAGGACTCACTTGCCTACATCGGCTATAACCGTCCTTCCTACATCGTCAATTGCAGCCTTCCCCGCTTCGGCACGGGTGAAGGAAAGGGTGCGCTCGATCAGTCGGTCCGCGGAATGGACCTCTATCTTCTCGCGGATGTAGTCAACTACAGCGAGACCTACAAGATGTTCGGAATTACCAACCACATGTCCCCCGATGATCACTATCAGAACCTCAAGAGAGTGATCGCTTCCATCGGCGGAAAGGCCCGCCGCATCACGGTGATCATGCCTTACCTCTATGAGAGCCGCCAGCACAAGCGCACCTCCAGGGAATCCCTCGACTGCGCGATCGCTCTTCAGGAGCTCGTCCGCATGGGCGTCGACAATATCATCACTTTCGACGCGCATGACCCCCGCGTCATGAACGCGATCCCCCTCAACGGATTCGACACGATCCAGCCGGCCTACCAGTTCATCAAGGCCCTTCTTCGAAATGTCGACGATCTTGAGATCGACAATGACCACATGCTCATTATCAGCCCCGACGAAGGCGGCATGAAGCGCGCCGTCTACTACGCGAACGTACTGGGCCTGGACATGGGCATGTTCTACAAGCGCCGCGATTACACCCGCATTGTCAACGGAGAGAATCCGGTCGTCGCCCATGAATTCCTCGGCTCAAGCGTAGAGGGCAAGGACATGATCGTCATCGACGATATGCTCTCTTCCGGAGACAGCATCCTGGAAGTGGCGAGCGCCCTCAAAAAGAGAAAAGCCCGCAGAGTATTTATCTGCGCGACCTTCGGCCTGTTCACGGACGGGATCGAGAAGTTTGATAAGGCCTATGAAGAAGGCGTCTTCAACAAGATCCTGACGACCAACCTGATCTATCAAAGGCCCGAGCTCCTCGAGCGCCCCTGGTACGCAAGCTGCGGCATGAGCAAATACCTTGCCTACATCATCGATACGCTCAACCATGACAGCTCCATCAGTGATCTTCTTGATCCCAGAGAAAAGATCTTGAATATCATCGGCCGCTACAACGAGGCCCGCAGGCAGGGAATTAAATTCCAGTAATGCATTGACACAAATACCGCCCGCCTGTCCCGGGAAAGTATTCCCCTCGGGACAGGCGGGCGGTATTTTTTTCTTTCAGATTTTCGGTATTTGGGATTTCCGGTCTCTCGGATTCGCGGTCTTTCGGACCACAGCCCTTTCGGATTACAGCTCTACTACCACTTTCCTTCCGGTCCTCTGATACTGGTAGTATCTCACGCCGGCCGCGTCAAACATCCGCTTGCTGGCGACCGTCATATCAGAAGCCGCATACTTGTCGCTGTCATAGACAACTGTCCGGATTCCGCTCTGAATGATCGCCTTTGCGCACTCGTTGCAGGGAAAGAGCGATACATAGATCGTCGCCCCGTCAAGGCTCCCTCCGCGGTAGTTCAGGATCGCGTTCAGCTCACTGTGGGTCACAAACGGATACTTGGTATCCAGAGGGTCCCCTTCTCTCGCCCAGGGGAAATCGTCGTCCGAGCATCCGGCGGGAAAGCCGTTGTAGCCCATGGACAGGATCTTGTGTTTGTCACTGACGATGCAGGCCCCGACCTGCGTGTTCGGGTCCTTGGAGCGGAGCGCGGACAGCTGGGCAACCCCCATAAAATACTCGTCCCAGGAAATATAATCTCCCCGCTTGGGAGTCATTTTGACAGCCATAGTTTCCCCCTTACCTTTTCCTCTTACTTCGTGCCGAAGATCCTGTCGCCGGCATCTCCCAGTCCGGGAACGATGTAGCCGTGGTCATTGAGCTTTTCATCGAGCGCGCCGATATAGAGGTCCACATCGGGATGCGCCTCCGTAAATGCCTTTACGCCTTCAGGCGCCGCGATGATGCACAAAAAGTGAAGTTTCCTGCAGCCGTATTTCTTGAGCATTTCCACGGCCGCGAGCGCGGAGCCGCCGGTCGCCAGCATGGGATCCACCACGAAGATCTCTCTCTCCGCGCAGTCCGCGGGGAGCTTGCAGTAATACTCTACGGGCGCGAGCGTCTCGGGATCTCTGTAAAGGCCGATATGTCCCACCTTGGCCGCGGGAATCATGGTCAGCATGCCTTCCACCATTCCGAGTCCGGCCCTGAGGATCGGCACGACCGCCAGCTTCTTTCCCTTGATTTCCTGCACAGTGGTCTTGCAGATCGGGGTCTCGATCTCTACTTCCTCGAGCTCCAGGCTTCTGGTCGCCTCATAGCACTCGAGCATCGCGATCTCACTGATCGTCTCGCGAAACTCCTTGGTTCCGGTCTCTTTCCGGCGAATAAGGCCGATCTTATGCTTGATCATCGGGTGATCCATTACTACTACTTTAGCCATCTTTCCCTCCATGTAATGTCTGATTCCGTTTCTGATTTCGATTCGCTTGTCCCGGCAGCCTGTTCAGTCACAGCCGGTTCAGTCCTCTTCAATGGCCCTGACTCTTCGCAGATGCCTCTCTCCGCCGGAAAACTCTGTTTCCAAAAAAGCGTCCACAATGTCGATCGCCGCGTTTTCGCCGACAATGCCGGCCCCGAGCGCGAGCATATTCGCGTCGTTGTGAAGGCGCGTGAGCCTTGCCATCGTCACATCCGTGCAGAGTGCGCAGCGGATTCCCTTCACCTTGTTGGCTGTGATGGAAATGCCGATCCCCGTTGTGCAGACAACGATTCCTCTGTCGCATTCACCGCTTGCCACCGCCTTCGCCGCAGCTCTTCCGAATTCCGGATAATCGCAGGACTCCTTGCCAAAGCATCCGCAGTCCACACACTCGATTCCCTTCTCCTCCAGATGTCTGATCAGTGTCTTTTTCAAATCATATCCGCCGTGATCCGATCCGAAACTGATTTTCATAATATGTGCCCTGTCTCCTTTCAACTTGTTTTTTGGGGACTCGCCCTTTTGCTCCGGCACCTCTTGTGCCGTTCGCTTTCTCATTAGAGGGTCACTACCTTGTGCCCCGCCGCTTTCATCAGGCGGTTCATGATCGCCTGCCCAAGATCTCCGCTTCTGAAAGATTCCGAATAGATGTAAGCCACCTGCTCGTCGTCGAACTCCCTCAGGATCCGGAAGAGTTCTCTCGCCGCGCTCAGCTCATCCGCCCGCGCGCCGGTGCTCCTTACGCAGTCCGCGCTGTAGAGGGCTTTCGTCTCATCGGTGCAGATCACCCCGGTCTTAAACCCGAGCGCCTTCTTCTCTCTCACCGCCGCATTGATCCCTGCTGTTACTTTATCACATTCGCCCTCATAAATCACAAGTTCTCCTCTGGGAGCGTAATGTCTGTATTTCATGCCCGGCGCCTTGGGCGCGATGCCCGAGTCCGGCTCGATCAGGGCGTGGTCCACTTCCACCTTTCCAAGCACTTCTTCCAGCATCTTCTGCGTGATAAATCCGGGCCTTAGGATCGTCGGCTCTTTGTCCGTAAGGTCTATGATCGTGGACTCAAGCCCGATGCCCACCTGTCCGCCGTCGAGGATCATATCGACCCGTCCGTCGAGGTCCTCTTTGCAGTATTTTGCCAAAGTGGGGCTGGGCCTTCCGGACCTGTTGGCGCTCGGCGCCGCAATATAGCCTCCCGACGCTTCGATCAGGGCCTGCGCGATCCGGTTGCTCGGAAACCGCACCGCCACCGTATCCAGCCCGCCGGTCGTCTCCCCGGGTACAAGGTCACTTTTTCGGAAGATCATCGTGAGGGGACCCGGCCAAAACATTGACGCCAGCTTCCCGGTTTCCGGCGGAAGCTCACGTATGATCGGCACAAGATCTTCAAGCCTGCAGATATGGACGATCAGCGGATTGTCCGAGGGGCGTCCCTTCGCCGCGTAGATCTTTCGGGAGGATTCGGGATTTAAGGCATCGCCCCCGAGACCGTAAACGGTCTCCGTCGGAAAGGCAACGAGTCCTCCCTCCCGGATGATCCTTCCCGCCCTCCGGATCACTTCCGGATCCGGATTTTCTTCATTTAAAACAGCATATTCCGTCGTCATTGATACGCTTTCCGTTCACTTTTTCCGGCACTTCGCCTCATTACTTCTGTACATACTCCGCGATGACATCCCAGACATCTTCCGTCTCCATTCCGAGACACCATTCCGCCACGCCGGCGATCGAGTGGGATTCCATCACCTCGAGTTTCTTCTCAATGGATTCCGCGTCCTCGATCCAGATCTGGTAAGTGGCCTCGTCGTCCGCGGATTCCGCGTAGTTCTGGCCGGCCATGCCGTTCCATTCCACGGTCATTTTATGGCTCTCGACAAACTGCCGGATCTCTCTCATCCCGTACGCTTCACTGGACAGCCCGCCCGAAGTCGTTTTCCAGATGCGGCTGTAGAACGGGATCGCGTTGACCAGCCTCTCCTTGGGCACAAACTTGAGCGCCTCCTCTATGCCGTAGGTCACGTAATCGAGAGAGGCGACGCTTCCCGCCTCGGAGCTTCCCGCGTAGTGCTCATCATAGCCCATGATCACGACATAATCGGCGAACAGCCCCTGTTCGTCGAGGCGGTAATAGTCATTGAAATTGTAGGGAACATAGTTGTCGACAGAGAGAATGATCTCCTCTGCCCGGCATACGATCGACAGCTCGCGGATAAACTCAATATAATCCTCGCCGTATTCCTCTGTGATGCCCTCGATGTCGACATTGATCCCCTCGATGCCCATCTCCTTCACGATCCCGACAACATAGTCGATCACCGCGCTTCTGGACTCGTCCTTTGTGAGGAAGGACTGCTGCACACCGTCCGGTCCGTTAAAGTTGTCGAGGACCGCCCAGACCTGCATGCCTCTCTCATGGACAGCATCTACATAGTCCTTCGTCGCGCGGCTCTCTACGGTTCCGTTCTCATTGAGCACGGAAAACCATGTGGGACCGACAGCGTTTACAGACTTGGTTTTGTCGATCCTGTCCGCCAGGGTCGCGTTTCCGGCCGCGCCGGCTATCCCGTGCCAGACAAGGTTCACCTTGCCGTCCAAAGCGATATGTTTGTACTCCGGCTCCGCGACATCGGTCACAGGCGTCATCGCGACCTTCTCGGGCTCCGTCATCTTGCGGTTCTCAATATAGCCGATCATGGCGTCTTCGGTCTCGACCCGGCTCCAGTTGTCCAGTCTCTCGATGACGACCACTCTGCTTCCCTCGGTCACATCACAGACCACTTTGCTCTTTACGCCGCCCAGGGTCCTGAGGCTCGTGTCCCTTGTCACCTCGGCTTCCTCGCGCTCCCCCCACTCCGTATACAGGCTCACGCGGTTGGGCTCCGTAAATGCCGTGTAAGAGAAATTGCTGTATTTGCGCGCAAAGTCCAGAGCGACGTACAGGACCTCTCCGTCCATGACGCAGACCGCATAGTTCTCTTTGGTCTTCTTTCCGGAGGAATCCGTCCAGGTATCGCTCCCCTCCTTCGCCGTGATCCTTGTGTCGGGCAGACAGTAGTTCAGGGTCATGTCCTCTTCGCAGTAGTAGAACCGGTCATTGATCAGCTCCCGCAGAATACCGAGATCCAGGTAATAGCTCTCCCCGATCTTCTTTACATGGTAGTCCGAAAACTGATCCTGGAGGATCACCGGGTAATCATTTTCATCCGCGACTTCATAGTACGCGTTCAGGTCCGCCTTCTCGGCTGTGTATGAATACTTGGCAATGTAGGTCCTGTAAAAAACCGTTCCCAAAACGGCGATCAGAATACAGACCACGATCGTCGGCAGCAGTTTCTTCATTCGTTATTCTCCTTTGATCATTCGCCTTTCCGATATACGACGTTATTATAGCAGAGTATAGGAAATGTAACAAACGAAACTGTTCCCGCACACGACGGAACGCTCCGAATACCGTCCGTCGCACGCGGGTCCCCGCGCATTTTAAGATATACGAAGCGTTCCTTGATATGACGTTATATGGCTTTAGACTTGAATAGAGACGTAAGACCGCGATCTTACCGATACGGACGGCCTTACTCCGACATGCCGGCGGACTGCGAAGAGCAGAAAGAAGCACGTACTTCCCCGTGAGATTTGCGCTCCGCTTGTCCCGCATCCGCCGCGGGAAGCGCAGAAACGTATCATTTTAAATTCAAATGCAAATGACTGTTTTTATACTGACGCTTATAAATCATTCTGGAATCTTACTTCTGTCGAAATGACCAGAAACTCAGACAATGGGATCTGCCCATTGAGAAAATATGTTAATTAGAAATGATAGAAATTAACAGGTTGAGCTGCCTCACCTCCCCGCCGATACACAGATTGTTTCATCTGCTTCCATGCAGTATTCTAATACACGCTTCCTTTATAAAACAACACTCCCGGCCTCCGAAAATCCGAAAGTCCCCATTCTTGTGATTTTCGCACAAAAGCTTCCGGCATACCGTTTGCGGGGCAGGCGCCGTCCTGCGCGGGAAGCTCCCCGGCGAAAGGATTCTTCCCGCGGCGGATCAAATAATCTATTGACGTAGGTTCCCCCATTGCGTCAAAATATAGATAGATACAGGACCAGGATTTTTCGTCCGTATAACCAATAAAGGAGCGATGCATGAAAATAGAAAAAATCAGTAACAGCCAGATCCGGTGCATTCTCACCGAGGAGGACCTGGCAAGCAGACAGCTCCGCCTGAGTGAACTTGCATACGGGTCGGAAAAGGCAAGAGCCCTCTTTCGGGATATGATGGAACAGGCCGCTGTCCAGTGCGGCTTTGACGCGGAGAATTATCCGCTCATGATCGAGGCGATCCCGCTCGGCGCGGGAAGCATTGTTCTGATCGTCACCAAGGTCGACAATCCGGAGGAACTGGATACCCGTTTTTCCAATTTCGCGCCCTCGGTGCAGAAAAATGCCTCCCCCTCCCAGGAACCTTCCTCACCGCTCAGCCAGCTTCTTAAGTCGATCCGCGAAAGCAGCGCGCAGGGAAGCCATAGCGCGGCGGCGTCCGCCGGAAGCGGCAGGGAGCTTCCTGTTCAGGATTCGCCGGTCTTCACAAGGCTCTACTCCT
>DLYC01000059.1:0-2382 GCA_003447895.1 Lachnospiraceae bacterium
GGCACGGCAGTCTCCTTCCTGATCGCCTCCCCGATCGTGAGAATGTCCAACACCAATGCAAGCCTTGAGGACGCACAGAGCCAGATGAGCGATATGAAGGCAGCTTCCAAGGGCCAGGGCGGCGCTTACGCGGCAACAGCTGACGGCGGCGAAGTTGACCTCAGAACACTTGACAGAATCGTCTTTGCATGCGACGCAGGCATGGGCTCCTCCGCAATGGGCGCAGCAGTCCTTCAGAAGAAACTCGAGGCAGCAGGCCTTGGAAACATCAAGGTTTCCCACTACTCTGTATCCGAAGTTCCCGCAGGCATCAAGTTTGTCGTCTGCCATCAGGATCTGGCAGAGCGCGCAAGAAAGTCCGCTCCCAGTGCAAGGATCGTCACGATCAGCAACTTCATGAACGCTCCTCAGTATGACCAGATCGTACAGGATATCCTGGATGCGAAGTCCAACAGAAACGCTGCAAACGCAGGCGGACACGACTTCCACGGCGGCGTCCTTCTTAAGAAGAACATCGTTCTCAACAACAAGCCCTGCGCGAAGAACGACGCGATCCGCGCAATCGGTAAGCTCCTTGTCGACAGCGGCTATGTCACTGAGAAGTACGTAGACGGCATGATCGCGAAGGAAGATGTCTTCAACACAGCGATCGGTAACAGCCTGGCAATCCCTCACGGTATCGAGAGCGTCATCGGCGAGATCAAGAACTCCGGTCTTGCGATCATGACTTATCCCGAAGGAATAGACTGGGGCGATGGCGAGACAGTCAAGCTCGTAATCGCAGTTGCCTCCGCAGGCGATGACCACGTTGAGACCCTTGGCAAAATAGCGACAACCTGCGAGTCTGAAGAAGCAGTTGAGCGCATTATCCACCTCAGCGTTGACGAGATCTACGATCTGTTCAAGTAATTGACGAAAATCGGACCGGAAGAAGGAAACAGTTAATGATTCAGCCCCCACGTCCCAAATGCATCGCATGCGGGACGGTGGGTGCCCGGATCCGCTGCACATTTTCCGGGCTGCAGAAGCATAACAAAAAGGAAAAATTTGACCTCAGGATCTGACCTCAGGGGTAAAATATAAGAAAACGGCATCAAATGAAAAGATTCCACCTCAGAGGTGAAATCACATAGAGGAGAACTTATTATGAAAAAAGCAGTACACTTCGGCGCCGGCAAGATCGGAAGAGGCTTTATCGCAGAGCTCCTTCATGACAGCGGCTTTGAGATCGTTTTTGCAGATGTTGTCGACGCGCTTGTAGAGATCGTAAACAAGGAACACCAGTATCCTTTGTTCCTGATCGATCACAACTATGAAGAGAAGATCATCGACCACGTGGTCGCTTATTCCAATATCAAGGAGCCCGAGAAGATCATTGACGCCATCTGTGACGCGGAAGTGATCACCACATCCGTTATGGCGACCAACCTTCCCAAGATCGCGCCGCTCCTCACAAAGGGCCTGGCAAAGAGACTGGAGCAGGGCAAGGGCAAAGTGACCGTCATGGCCTGCGAGAATGCCATCATGGGCACAGATATTCTCAAGAAGGCGATGATCGAGACCGGTATCCTCACGGCAGAGCAGATCGACGAGATCGGCGTATACCCCAACACAGCAGTGGACCGCATGGTCTTCGGCGGCGTTCACAACGGCAAAGAAGGCATCGAGATCGGCGACGCATATGAGCTCGCGATCGAGAGAGGAAAGCTCATCGACCCCGATTCAGAGCCCATCAAAGGCGCTGAGTATGTGGACGACCTCATGATGTATCTCCAGAGAAAGATCTACATCATCAACTGCGGACACGCCATTGCCGGCTACTACGGCCAGGCGATCAAGGGCTACGAGATCGTACAGGACGCGCTCCGCGATCCCGAGCTGCTCCCCGATATCCGAAGCGCTATGCTGGAGTCTGCTTCCGCACTCGAGAAGAAGTACGGATTTGCGCATGAGGACCTCGTAAACTACATGGAGACAATGATGATCAAGCGCTTCACTACCCCCGGTGTTGTGGATCCCATTGCCCGTGTATCCCGCGAGCCCATCCGCAAGATCTCCCCGAACGACCGCATTATGGGACCTGCCAACCAGTGTGAGGAGTTCGGTCTGGACAATTTCCACCTTCTGAGGGGCGTGGCATGCGCGCTCAAGTTCAAGGCAGAGGGCGATGCGCAGGCCGAAGAACTTCAGAAGTTCATCGCTGAGAACGGCGTAGAAGCTGCGATCGTCAAGTACACCGGCGTCGCAGAGGGAAGCCGCATGTACAATGTGATCCTCGAGGAATACAAGAAGCTCGCATAAGAGCGCTTAAGCTATCAAAGAGTCCATAAGCAAAATACCACCGCACGTGACGATCCGGATCATCCTGTGCGGTGGTATTTT